>VEQB01000029.1 GCA_018883485.1 Bacteroidota bacterium | reverse complement strand
GGATTAATAGTGGTATAAATTTTCAAACCATCTTTGTATAAATTATAGCCATTTTCAGCACACCAATCTAATAATTCTAATCGCAGTGTTTCTCTAAAATAAGTAGCAATACCTTCATTATGACTTTCCTCTTGAAAGTTTAAAACTATGGCTTCTTTTTTGAAAATCTCGCAAGAATCATTTGTTATAAAACCGGCTTTAGCCATTTGGTTCAATACGGTATTTCTTCTATTATAAGCATTCTCTGCATTTCTAATCGGATTAAATTTGGTTGGTGCTTTTAGCATACCTACCAAAACAGCAGCTTCTTTGGCATTGAGGTTTTTGGGCGTTTTGTTAAAATAGGTTTTTGAGGCACTTCTAATACCAAAAGAATTATTGCCAAATTCTACAGTATTAAAATACATCGTTAATATCTCGTCTTTGGTGTAACGTTGCTCAATCCGCACAGCTGTTATCCATTCTTGGATTTTTGTTACCGCTTTATCAACTATACTTTTAAAGTTTTTTCGTGGAAAGAGGTTTTTTGCAAGCTGTTGAGAAATTGTACTGCCGCCTTGACGTTTGCCAATTAGATTGTAAACGATAATGGTAAAAAGGCGGCGGTTATCTATGCCACTGTGCTCGTAAAATCTAACATCTTCGGTGGCAATTAATGCGTTAATTAACTGCGGACTCAGATCTTCATAGTTGGCATTACTTCTATTCTGAAAGTAATATTTGCCCATTACGGTGCCATCTTCTGCATAGATTTCACTGGCAAGTTGTGTCTTAGGATTTTCTAATTCTTCAATGGGCGGTAATTGCCCAAACCAACCCATACCAATGGCTGTAATTAATAATGTTAATAGCATTAGGCCTCCAAAAGCGCCAATCCATAAAAACTTTAGGTATTTCCAATAAGGGTTTTTCCAGAAATTATCTGTTAATCTCATTTTACTTGCGTTGTTAGTTGCAGCTGCTTTTTAAAGAAGGCCTCAAACTGCTCTACCTTCTTATCTTTTAAAATCTTTTTAAAGTTGGTTCCCGAAATTACGTATTCTACATAGGGGTCTTTTAATTCTAGTTTAGTGGATGTAAACCTTAGTGTTTTTAAATCATTATAATAGTTAAATGCATTTTTTTGATTGGTAAATTCTCTAACTACAATAAGCTGATAACCTTCATTACTGAGGTAAGAATTTACCCTAAGATTATTCTCAGACATATACGCTTCATTGTAAGCGTTAAATTGTGAATTAATCTCATTAATATCCAATTTAGTTGCTTTAATACCTAAAAGATAATAATGGGGAGTTTCTGTTTCTAGGTCGAACTCCAGTTCTTGCGTGCTACTATCTTTACCTTTAAAGGCTGTTTTTTTATCTACTTGTTTTAGTATTTTTAAATAATCTTCTGCAGTATTACCCGGCTCTGTTCCTTTATGTATAATTGCAATTTCTTGTAAAGCTTTTTCATACGCCGCTTTGTCTTGCGTTTTGCCAATACAATGCGCGTTTAATAAATCATATTTAGGCTTTAATAGGTTACCTGGATAATTTTTATCCATAAGTGTTTTTTGCTCCATAGCTTGTAAATACTGTTTGGAAGTATAGAATTCATACATTTTTTCATAAGCTTTGGTTAGTTGTTTATCAACTTCTTTTTCTGCGTTAATTGGACGTTTATTTTGAGCCAATAAAGCATAGTTACTATTTGGATATAATTCTATTAGTTGTTTTTTATTGAGCTCTGCTTTATAAGTATTTTTTGTATCCGAATAAGCCTTGAATAAATAAAATAGGGAAGGGGCATCGTATTCGCTTAACGGATATTTGTCTTGTAATTTCTCTGTGTACTTAATACATTCATTTGGATTGGCTAATTGATCGTAATAAATAACGCCAAGATTATGCAAAGCCTCGAGCATTCTTGCATTAGACCTTTCTTTTTGCTCTGGTGTTAAAGGAACATTTCTAAGCCAGGCATCTTTTTCCTTTATGCCACTGATACTGGCAGTTGCGCCTTTGTCTGAATTTTCTGTATTACCTTCAGCTGTAATTTCTTTTCCAGTTGTACTTTCTTTTTTAGTTGTTGCAGAAGTTGCATTTGATGTGTCTGTATCTATATTTATTTTTTCTTTTGCGGCTATGCGCCAATAGTCCTCATTTTTTCTTTGGCCCCATTTCTTCAAGCTAAAAAATTCTGCCGAACCTCCGCTCACTAAATTAGGATTATAAAAATACCATTCACTACTTCCTCCTCCTGCAACGGGCGCGGCTGGGGCTAATAGGCCAGGGTTAGTGGCCATACTTGCTTGAAGTTTAGCCCTTTTTTTAGCCTCTTTTTCATCGGCCATTTTCTTTTTATTGTTTTCTGCAATCCAAGAGTCTACTTTTCGTAACAAAGCGTCTTTACTTAATTGAGATAAACGTTGCAAGGAATCTTCGGTTTCATACACTAAAATATTATTGATGAGATCGCTTAAAACTACTTTGGTATTTTTAAGTGTATTGTAATCTTTATAATTTGGATCAAGTGCTGCCACAGTGCTATCATAATAAGCTTGAGCAGATTTGTAATTCTTTTGGGTAAAATAAATTTTTGCTAACTCGAGGTATGCTAAAGCTTTTTGGTTTTTATTCTTAGTACTAAAGGCTGCCGATTTCTTAAAATCAATAATGGCCTCGGCTTCATTTTTGGCTATTAAATCAATTTTGCCAGTTTCGTACCAGATTTGATCCAAATAATCGATATTCTTATCATCGCGCGACATCCTTTTGAGGTTCTTTTTTACCGATGCCAATGCTTTAGGATTTTTGACATCATAAAGTTGCATTAAAGCAAGATTGGCATTAAATGCAAAATCATAGGGTGGCACATATTTTATAACCTTATTGAAAAAGTAGGTGGCCTCTGGCTGCTTTTTTTGCGGGATACAAAGTTGACCTAAAATATAATTGTAGCGAATTTTGTCTTCCTTGCTTAATGTGCCTTTTAACGCTAGTTTTAAATTATTGATAGCGGCTAATGGTTTGTCTGTTCTTATGTCGATATCTGCTGCTGTGCTGTAAATAAATGCTTGATCTTTCTTGGCAAAGTCTTTTATGATTAGCAGTTGACCCATAATGGCTTCGGCCTCACTTACTTTTTTTAAGCCTACATAGCACTTAGCAATCCAAGCTTTACTTGCATTTTCGAATGGGCCATTTTTGTAATTGCCTAAAATGTACTGAAAGGTTTCGATAGCGGTATAATAATCTTGTTTGTAATATCTAGTTTTGCCTATATTGAAATAAGCATCATCGGTATAACTGCCAATTTTATGCATTTGGATAGTGGCCGAGAATTTTTTCAAGGCCTCATCTAGCAGGTTGCCCGCAGATTTAGCCGCTTCTGTGGTGCCACTTTTGTTTACTTCCAAGGTTTTGGTGAAGTCGTCTGCATGCGAAGCCTCAATTTGCTTAATGGCATCGAGTAATTTCTGCTCTCCATTGAAGAAAACATTGTAATGCCCCGTGAGGCTATGATACTTTCTGTTTATCCATTTATCCTTGGTTGGACTGCAACCAAATACAAGCAAAAGCAGAAATGCGTAAATTATGTATTTTCGGAATAACAATGTGGTTGCTTATTTACCTATCTTTGAAATTTAGATTGCACAATTTTAACCAAACTTTGTTAATAATCGTAAAGGTATGGAGCCCGTTAAAAAAAAATTAATTCATAAACTAAGGTATAAGTATCGTTTGGTGCTCATTAATGACGAGACATTCGAAGAGAAATTATCCTTTAAATTAACCCCCATGAATGTGTTTGTGGGTTTTAGTTCGGCCATAGTATTATTTGCTACTTTAATCATTTCTGTCATTTTTTTTACCTCGGCCAGAGAATTTGTGCCAGGTTATACAGATACCAAGACCAAACGAAAAATACAAGAACTATTGTATAGAACAGATTCTTTTGAGGCCGTTTTAAAAGATAAAGAGGCTTATTTTCAAAATATAGCAAGTATCATCACTGGAGGGGAGGGGCTTTCTGATAGTATACCCAAAAATGGCAATTAAGAAAATTTCACAACCTTTTCGATTATGAAATTCTAACATTTTAACATACATTTGTATTTGAGGAAAAATTTTTATAAAACCAATAGTATTCACATGTCATTGTTTAAAGCTGCAAAAAATACTTCTTTTAATCCGCAAGAGATCAATATTTTAAATGCGGGTACACGTATCCAAGGGGATTTAAATTCTGAAGGAGACTTGAGGGTTGATGGTGCCGTGCAAGGCAATATTGTGGTTAAAACTAAATTAGTATTGGGGCAAAGCTCTTCTATTAAAGGTAATATTACTGCTCAAAACTGCGATATCTCTGGGCTCGTAAATGGTAATATTAAGGTAAATGAACTTCTAATAATAAAGGCAAGTGCCCAAATAAATGGCGATATTTCTTGCAGTAAATTAATTATAGAAGCTGGGGCTTCTTTCAATGGCAATAGCGCCATGAAATCTATGGGGGTTAGTGCCGAATTATTTAGTGGGTCCAAAGCCCAAAAGCCATTAGAAACTAAAGCCCCAGTGCTTGCAGAACCTGCCTAAAGTGAATCCTTGGCTCAAGTATTCAAACCTAGCTTTTCAAATGATTGGTGTAATTGTAAGCACCGCTTTAGGAGGAAAATACTTAGATAAATGGCTAAACACAAGTTTCCCTGTCTTTACTTTGGTGCTCGTATTATTTGGTGTTTTTGCCGCACTTTACCTAGTTCTTAAAGATTTACTTAAAAAATAATCAAAACAGATTTGTTTCCAAGTAGGGTTTAGATACTTTTGCGGCGCCTTAGTGCTATGCAAAAAAGCAATTTTCATAAAAATTTATTTCTATTAACTGCCATTTGTGGGGCATTTATACTCGCATTTCAACTTTTTCAAAATAAATGGAACCTAAATTCATTGTTGTGGGTTGCCCTAATCTATTATTTTTCTCTTACTTGGGTTACCTTCAAAATTTCTAATTCTGCACTTGGAAAAGATAATAAAACATTCATAACCAGAATTTACAGCGCCATTGGAATTAGATTTATCTTTTCCATATTTCCTTTGCTCATTTACCTTTTTTTCTATCCAGAAAGAGAAATGCCTTTTATTATTGCGTATCTTTTATTGTATTTCTTTTACACCGCTTTTGAAATTTATTACCTAGTGGTTAACTTGCGCCCCGAATTAAAACAAAAAGACCCTTCATGATCAATAGTAAAAAGATGATATTCAGGACAATAACTTTAGGGTTTCTCGCACTTTTTGCTTTATGTTTAAATGCATTTTCTGTTTCGGCAAATAGTGAAGGCGGCGAAAAAGTGGATGCAGGTAAAATCATAATGGAACATATAGCCGATGCACATGATTGGCATATAGCCACTATTGGGCACACCCATATCTCTATTCCGCTTCCTATTATTATTAGTGATGCCAATGGCTTACACATTTTTAGCTCTTCTAAGTTCCATCATGGTCATGATGCTTACCAAGGTTACAAGCTTGAGCACAATAAGTTAGTTGCCTTAAATGCAGATGGTTCTGTGAATGAACATGCTTCTTTCACAGATTTATCTATTACTAAAAATGTTGCCTCTTTATTAATATCGGTAATTGTTTTGTGTATTATTCTATTAAATGTAGCTACCCAATATAAGAAAAATAAAGGCAGAGCGCCTAAAGGTTTAGCTAACATGATAGAAATGGGTGTTTTATTTATTAGAGACGAAATTGCTAAGCCTAGCATTGGGCCAAAGTATGCTAAGTTTTTGCCTTACTTACTTACCATTTTCTTCTTTATTTTTATCAATAATTTATTCGGTTTGATCCCATTTTTCCCGGGAGGTGCTAATGTTACCGGTAATATTGCAGTAACATTGGTATTGGCTGTTTTTACTTTTGTTATTACCTCCATCAATGGCAATGGTACTTATTGGGGTCATATCTTCATGCCACCAGGCGTGCCAAAGGCTTTATGGATTTTATTAATACCTATAGAAATTATTGGAATGTTAAATAAACCAATCGTGTTAATGATTCGTTTGTTTGCCAATATTACTGCAGGTCACATTATTATTTTAGGTTTCTTCTCTCTTATCTTCATTTTTGGAGCTATGAATGCCGGCTTAGGTCTAGGGGTTTCTGTATTATCTGTTGCCTTTACAACCTTCATGAATTTCCTAGAATTGTTAGTAGCATTCTTACAGGCTTATGTTTTTACTTTGCTTTCTGCCTTGTACTTTGGTTCAGCAGTAGAAGAACATGCCCATCACAACGAACATCATTAATTAATCAATAATCATTTAAAAATCAACAATTATGACACTCTTAAACATTCTTTTACAAGCTACCGAAGCAGTAGATCCAGGATTTGCTAAAATGGGTGCCGGTATCGGTGCAGGTTTAGCTGCAATTGGCGCAGGTATGGGTATCGGTCGCATCGGTGGTAGCGCTCTTGAGTCTATCGCTCGTCAACCAGAAGTATCTGGTGATATACGCGCAAACATGATCGTAGCTGCTGCACTTATCGAAGGTGCTGCATTCTTCGGTATCGTAGTTTGTCTTTTGATCGTATTACTTTAATTCATATAGTCGGGTTGCAGAAAAGTCTGCACCCCGACTTTAAACAAGTTTCTCAAAAATAACCGTTAAGAAAAATGGAATTAGTTAAACCTGGTTTAGGTCTGATATTCTGGATGACCATTACTTTTAGTATTGTGTTGTTCATCCTCTCTAAGTTCGCCTGGAAGCCTATTTTAAATGCTATCAGGGAGAGAGAAGACTCTATTAATAATGCGCTTAATGCAGCAGAAGATGCACGCAAACAAATGGATGCGCTTAAGTCTGACAATGAAAAATTGTTAAACCAAGCACGTGCCGAACGTGATTTGATGCTAAAAGAGGCCAATGAAATGAAAGAAAATATCATTGCCACTGCAAAGCGCACTGCCGATGAGGAAGGCCGTAAAATTATTGCTAAAGCCAGCGATGCTATCGAATCTGCAAAATTAAACGCGATGAATGAGTTGAAAACTCAGGTAGCTGTTCTTTCTGTTGATTTAGCAGAAAAAGTATTGCGTAAGAAAATGGAAGACCGTGCGCAACAAGAAGCTTTTGTAAACGAAAATTTAAAATCAATCACCCTAAACTAACATGTCAGAAGTAAGAGTATCCGGCAGATATGCAAAGTCATTAATAGACCTCGCCATTGAGCGTAAGGTTTTAGACGTAGTGTATGCCGACATGTTAACAATTAAAGCGACTGCAGCAGCTGTTCCTTCATTGGAAAGTATGTTTAAAAGTCCAATCATTAAATCAGAAAAAAAGGATGCTATTCTAAAGCAAATTTTCGATGGTAAATTAAATGCCATCACTTCTTCTTTTATCACTTTGGTGGTAAATAAGAAACGTGAATTTTTTC
Source organism: Bacteroidota bacterium (assembly GCA_018883485.1). Classification (GTDB taxonomy): domain Bacteria; phylum Bacteroidota; class Bacteroidia; order UKL13-3; family UKL13-3; genus B1. Next base: position 5,465 of record VEQB01000029.1, on the reverse strand, counting down.
TTTTAGACATAGTTGCTGCGTTCATTGATCAATACAATGAAATAAATAAAATTACCACAGCTCACATCAAAACCGCTAGCGCAATTAGCGAAGGGGTTCAAGCTGAGGTAAAAGCTTTCTTGGAAAAACAAACAGGAAAGCACGTGATATTAAACAATTCAATAGACTCTAGCCTTATTGGTGGATTGGTGATTCAAATTGAGGATCGCTTGTATGATGCCAGTATCTCGGGTAAATTGAAGAAAGCAAAACAGGAATTATTAAACACTTACATTTCAAAATAACAGTTCAATATGGTAGAGATTAGACCAGATGAGGTATCAGCCATCATCAGAGAGCAACTCAGCAATTTTAAATCCGAAGCAGAACTCGAAGAAGTAGGAACCGTGCTCCAAGTGGGCGATGGTATTGCTCGTATCTATGGCTTAACCAAAGTTCAATCGGGTGAGCTTATTCAATTCTCTAACGGAGTTGAAGGTATCGTACTAAACCTAGAGGAAGATAATGTGGGTGCAGTATTGTTAGGTTCATCAGATCAAATTGTAGAGGGTGACGTAGTTAAGCGTACCGGTCGTATTGCTTCTATTAAAGTAGGAGAGGGTATGATGGGGCGTGTAATTAATACACTTGGAATGCCTATTGATGGTAAAGGTCCTATTACAGGTGATTTGTACGAGATGCCTCTTGAGCGTAAAGCGCCAGGTGTAATCTACCGCGAGCCAGTTAAAGAACCACTTCAAACTGGTATTAAGGCTATCGATGCCATGATTCCTATTGGTAGAGGTCAGCGCGAATTGGTAATTGGCGACCGTCAAACTGGTAAATCAGCAGTTTGTATTGATACCATTATCAATCAGAAAGAATTTTATGATGCAGGTCAACCTGTATTTTGTATATACGTAGCTTGTGGCCAAAAAGCTTCTACTGTAGCCCAAGTTGTTAAAACATTAGAAGAACGTGGTGCTATGCCTTACACGGTGGTAGTTGCTGCAACTTCTTCAGACCCTGCACCAATGCAATTCTTTGCACCAATGGCAGGTGCTGCAATAGGCGAGTTTATTCGTGATACCGGCCGCCCAGCTTTGGTTATCTATGATGATTTGTCTAAGCAAGCTGTTGCTTACCGTGAAGTATCTTTGTTGTTGCGTCGCCCACCGGGCCGTGAAGCTTATCCTGGAGACGTATTTTATTTGCATAGCCGCTTACTAGAGCGTGCTGCAAAGATTAATGCTACAGATAGCATTGCGCAACAAATGAACGATTTGCCGCCTTCTATCAAGCATTTGGTAAAAGGTGGAGGTTCATTAACAGCTCTTCCTATTATTGAAACACAAGCTGGTGACGTTTCTGCTTATATTCCAACTAACGTAATTTCTATTACTGACGGACAAATATTCTTAGAAGCTAACTTGTTTAACTCTGGTATTCGTCCAGCTATTAACGTAGGTATCTCGGTATCGCGTGTGGGTGGTAATGCGCAGATTAAATCAATGAAGAAAGTTGCTGGTACCTTAAAGTTGGATCAAGCACAATACCGCGAATTGGAAGCTTTCTCTAAGTTTGGTTCAGACCTTGATGCCGCTACTAAAGCAGTGTTAGCAAAAGGTGCCCGTAACGTAGAAATTTTGAAACAAGGTCAATTCTCTCCATTACGTGTAGAACAACAAGTTGCAATTATTTATTTAGGATCTAAAGGTTTGCTTACTAGTGTGCCAATTAATAAGGTGCGCGAGTTTGAAAGCGAATTCCTTTCTTTCTTAGAAAATAAGCACAAGGATGTTTTAAATACCCTTAAAAAAGGTGGCATTGGAGACGATGTAACCTCAGTTCTTGAGAAAGTTTGTAAAGAGTTAACAGCAAAATATTCCGCTTAAAACGGTTTGAACCTATAGGCTTAAACAAAAAACATGGCCAATTTAAAAGAAGTACGTATACGCATTACCTCGGTTAACTCAACCCAGCAAATTACCAAAGCAATGAAGTTGGTAAGTGCTACAAAGTTGAGAAGAGCACAAAATGCTATTTTGCAAATGAGACCTTATGCTCAAAAGTTAAATGGTATTTTAGCTAACCTTTCAGATTCAATGGATGTAGATTCGTTGAAAGTTTATTTTAACCAACGCAAAGTAAATAATGTGTTGTTGTTAGTAATTACTTCTGATAGGGGCTTGTGTGGTGGTTTTAACGCCAATGTAATTAAGCTGGCCACTAAGTTAATTAAAGAGGAGTATGCTGGTAAGAATGTAACTGTGTTGCCAATTGGCCGTAAGGGAGCAGATTTTTTCAGCAAACTTGGCGGCCAAGTAGAAGTGAATCTAACCTATAAAGAGACTTTCCAAAATTTGAATGCACAAGCTGCTTTTGAAATTGGTGAGTTTGTATTAGATGCATTTAAAGCAGGAAAATACGATAAGGTAGAGATTGTTTACAATCAGTTTAAGAATGCCGCTACACAAATTTTAAGTAATGATGCCTTCTTGCCAATTGTAAGCAAACAAGCTTCGGGACAAGGAACCAAAACTGATTTTATTTTTGAGCCAGGAAAAGCAGAGATTTTAGAAGAGTTAATTCCAAGGATATTAAAGACTCAAGTTTACAGAAGTATGTTAGATTCATTTGCTTCTGAGCATGGTGCGCGTATGATTGCTATGGATAAGGCAACAGACAATGCTGGAGAATTGATTAAGGCGTTAAAATTAGAATACAACCGCGCACGTCAAAGTGCCATTACCACCGAGATTTCGGAAATTGTGGGTGGCGCAGCGGCTTTGAGTGGGACGTAACATGTAAAACAAATATTTTTAAATGCCGATTTGTGTATCACAAATCGGCATTTTTGTTTTAACCTATTCTGTTTTAATTAATTTTTCTGAGTGTATTTCCCCGTTTTGACTTATTACTCGAAGAAAATACACCCCTGATGGCAAGGCACTAAGGTTTATTTTTCCCATTGATTCTATTTTTTGCAAGTGAACCAATCTCCCTAAGTTATCATAAATTGAGAGCTGCAAATTTTTAGCGTCAAGTTCAATCATTAATTCGTTTGTAAACGGATTAGGGTAAACTAATAGCTTTTGTATTGGTTTTTTTTGTTTTTCTTCACCTAACACTATTTCCATATCATCAATTTGTTTAATGAAAGGGAATGTTGTGTAAATTGGTTCTCTTCTACCTTTTTCGGACTTATAAATATAGCCATAAACCAATAATTTTTTACTAAAAAACGCAACTCCATTTACATGAGGATATCCATAAATTGTATCTATTTTATTTACTGGATAGAATATCTGGTGGTTTTGATTAAATCAAAAGAAGTATCAAATGTTAACCTTTCTATATAACCAGTAGTATAAACCATCTCAATTACTTGATTTTTAGCATTGTAAATCGCGCCATAATTACTGATATTATGTCCACCTTGATTGAGATATGGTGAATGAATTTTGGTTTTTTGTTTAATAATGTTGACACTATCAATCTCAATTAAGTTTGCAGTAAAGGATGATTTAGATCCACCTTCCCATAAATTAAACATATTTGCAATAATCCACTTGTTATTTATGTACATGGGAGAATGGAATACCTTTTCCCCATAAATTTTATCTGTAGGAATAACCGACTGTAATAAATAGATTTCAGGCGAAAATCTTTTAATCGCATTAAAAAACCAAGGTATCATTATTGGGGTGCTTTGCAGTGCTACGTATTGGTTATTTATAAAAAGCATGTTAGCAGTTACAATCTTATTAAAAACCTTTTCACCCCAAAAAGTTGTGTCTGTAAATTTATTTTTAAGATTTAAGAATTGATTTATTAAATAATAAACATTGTAGGGCATAGTATCCTTGTAGAAAACAGTGTTCACCACAAAGTTTCCATTTGGGCCTTCAATTAAATTAGCAAAAGTAAATCTATTTTTTATTAAGTTCTCATCTTCAATTGCCAGACTGTCAATTAAGTTAAGTTGGCTATTAATAGTATAAATTTTAATAGCGGTTGGTATTTCACCAACTGTAACAGCAAAACTTAAATTACCATTTGGCATCTTTACCATATTTGTTACAAAAGTTTGAGATTGATTATAATAAGTAACCATGCTATCTGTAATCATTAGGTTAGCATTTGCCTTATATAATTTGAATCCGCTATTCTTTTTTGCAGTATCCGCTATTGGAACCATTGAAAATAAATTTGCATCCGATTCTATAACATGCATTACAACAGCATTAGAATTGTACTCAGTAATAGATTTTAGCTCATTTTGTTGTCCAAAGCAAAGGCTAAAACAAAAGAATTGCAGCCATAGAAGTATTAGCTTTATATTTTTCATGATAATTCTATTATAAGCCGATAGGAACTAGAACTAAGTTTTTATATGTTATCCCAAGCCAATGCTGCCCTTGCGGGCATATTCCGTTATCAATGGAGGTCCCTGTGTTGAAATTGGGATTAGGATTTGAAGCCCATGGTGAACAAGTGCTTATCCTAGCTCTTTCATCCCCAACCCCAATAATAACCGCCCTTTCAAAAGGTTGCTGGTATTGAATTGCAAGGGATTGAATTGAATTTAGATAGTAATTCATTAAGGAAGAACTGATGCAAGGAGCTGTTAAAGTATTAAAATGATTAGCTGGGTCTGGATCTTGGGTATTGCGGCCAGTTACCCAAGAACTTGAGGAAGCGCATGCATATATTTTAGTTGGATAAAAGGTTAAAATAATTGAAGAATTTCTTACAATCTCAAGAAATTTTTCAGTTAGCTGAAAAATTTTGTGTTTTGTGTTTTGTGGTTCATGGTTCATGGTTGATGGTTGATGGTTTTGGTATTGAAAAAGCAAGTTATAAAAAGGAAATTAAAAAACAAGTTTGAAAACCATATTATTACAAATGTTTCCAGGCCATTACCACAGAGATTTCGGAAATTGTGGGTGTTGCAGCGGCATTGAGTGGTGCTTAAGATTTTGTTTTAGTATAACAAAAAGCCAGACTAATATCTTGAGGTTAGGGAGTAAATATCGCTTAGCCCCAAAATATATTTTTAGCTCCTTACAATACATATTTTTGGCTTAAAATTTTGAATGAAATTTTTAATTCAAACAGGTTCTTTAGCTTAACCAAAGTAATACAGTAGTGGTTGGAAGGGATTTAACTTGACGTTAAAATAGATTTTGGGAAATTCTCTCATAAATTCTCCTATATTCGGGCAAATTTTGATGCAAATATGAATGAAGTATTGGGACTGTTTCTGGAGATCACCAAGTATTTGATCCCCGCTTTAATTGTTTTTATTATTACGTATTATCAGTTTAAGATTTTCTTTGATACCGAGTATCAAAAGCGCGCTATGGATTTAAAAACAGAGCAAATTAAAACTATGCAACCATTGCGTTTGCAAGCTTACGAACGTTGTGTTTTGTTAATGGAAAGAATGAATCCAGAGAGCTTGGTAATGCGCACGCATAAAC
>VEQB01000028.1 GCA_018883485.1 Bacteroidota bacterium | reverse complement strand
GCTCATTAACTTGAGATTGGTAGGCAGTATCTGCACGCAGGGCTGCAACTCTAACCGCTTGCTGGTATGGCAAGGTTAAAGTAATGCCAGTATTGCTAAAAGGTATAGTTCCTCTTTTTAAAGAAGGGTTTAAGGCAATAATTTCTTCAGGTGTTGTGTTGATGGCTAAAGCCAATTTTTGAATTGAAATGCTATTGTCTACAATAACGGTATCCATGTGCATGTACATGGGCATTTCTGCAGGATAAATATTGTGTGCGCTGGCATAATTCATTACATAAGCAGCAGCAATAAAAGCAGGCACATAACCCCGAGTTTCTTTAGGTAAATAAGGCATAATTTCCCAAATGTTTCTCTTACCCCCTGCCCTTTTAATGGCTTTGTTTACGTTACCTGGACCACAATTGTAGGATGCGATAACCAATAACCAATCATTATAAATACGGTACGAATTTTTAAAATATTCTACCGCAGCTTCGGTTGATTTAATAATATCTTTTCTGTCGTCAAAATAATTATCGGTGCGCAAGCCGTACATTCTTCCTGTAGCTGGCATAAACTGCCAAAGCCCAGCTGCCCCCACTGGAGAAATTGCCTTTTGGTTTAAAGCACTTTCTATTACAGCCAAATACTTAAATTCCATGGGAACATTTTCCCTATCAAAAACTTCTTCAAAAATGGGGAAATAGAATTTAGACGTGGTTAAAACTTTACTTATTAATCCTCTTCTTCTGTTGGCGTATAAATCTATATAAGCTTTTACTTGCTCGTTGTATTCTAGTGGAATTTCTGTTTCGAGCAAACTTAAACGCAAGGCAACTACAGAATCTGAATAAATTGGAATATCGCCCAAATCAAAGCCGTAAACATTGAGCTCGCCTCTGTCTTCAAAGGTATATAACTTATTTCTGAGCTTAAGCGTGGCACTATCTATACGTGCAATTTGTGCCGTTTTATCGCTGTTACCCACGCCCGAAACCAGAGGCTGGGCGCCAAGCACAGTTGCCAAAGAGCTCAAAAATAAAAATACTAATTTCTTAACCATGCACTCCGTTTTAAATCAAAATTTTTAAAAGTCTGCCAACTAGTTTAAAAGCCTATTTACGCAAATGTAGGGTATCTCAATATAAAATCCTAATAAACGCCAAATGAGCACTTTACAATACAACTCCCAAGCTTGCCCACCAAATATGGTGCAAAAGATAGAATTTGCCAGAAAATCTACCTGATGTTGCGCTTTCTTCAATACCTGCTTCTCCCATTGGCACTGCTATATGAACTGCTGCTTAGGTTCAGGAATCTGTTATATGATTCCAACCTAGTTGCCCCTTCTCAATTCGACATCCCAACTATTGTTATAGGAAATTTAGCATTTGGCGGAACGGGTAAAACTCCCCATACAGAATACTTAATTAAACTATTAAGAGAAAAACATAAGTTAGGCGTTTTAAGCAGAGGGTATGGCAGAAGAACCAATGGGTATTTTTTTGCCGACGAAAATACCAATGCCCTGTTTATTGGTGACGAACCTTATCAAATACATTTGGCAAACCCAGATGTAGCAGTTGGTGTTTGCGAAAACAGAGTCTTGGGCATTCCACATTTATTGTATGATGCGCCAGAAACAGAAGTAGTGTTATTGGATGATGCTTATCAACACCGCCCATTGCAAGCTTCTTTAAATATTTTGCTGACTGATTTTAATAAACCATACTATGAAGACTTTCTTGTTCCGTCTGGCTATTTAAGAGAATACCGTGGTGCTGCAAAAAGAGCCTCCATAATTATTGTGAGTAAATGTCCGCAAGATTTAAGTGCAGCAGCGGCAGCAAAGATTAAAGCAGCTATAAAACCTTTAGCCCACCAACAGGTATTTTTTAGCAGTATAAGTTATGGCAAACCAGTGGGGGTGTTTGAACCAAAAGAAATGGAACCCGATGCCCAAGTTTTGGCCTTTGCAAGTATTGCGCAGCCAGAACTTTTTTTAAAATATTTACAATCCAACTATCCTACAGTAAATTACAAATGGTACGCCGACCATCACGTATTAAAACCTAGAGAAATCATAGATTTGGAAGAGCGTTTTCAATTACTTCCTGGCCCCACTAAAGCTATTATTACCACCGCAAAAGATAGTAGCAAATTGGTTTCTGTAGATTTGCCAGAAAGCTTTACCCAACTTCCCATTTTTTACTTACCACTAACTGTAAAATTGCTATTTAACCAAGAACAAGAATTGCTGCAGCACTTAGAAGATTGCATTTTAGAAGCAAAAGCAAATCAATCTAACAATTGAAAATTATTTAAAAACTGTTGCAACTTTTTTGGATCAGCAAAAACAAGTTGTGCCGTTAGCTGGCCAGCATCTAAGTTAAGAAATCTTTCTTCAATATTGGCATTGACTTGGTAAATAGCCTCCACTTTAATTTTCAGGTTAGAGCGTCTAAAAATATCCTTTAATAAACTCTCATAAGAAACGGGTATAAAACCATGCTCTAGGTTGAACCTATAAAGCATTCGCTCTAAAAATATCCTTTTCTAAGCACCAATGGGCAAATGGGATGATGCGCTCATCGCCAAGGCTTAGCAGCACATCGGTAAGGGCTGGTTCATGACAAAGTTTGCCTTCTAAATTTTCTTCTTCAAAAAAGTTTAAGTCTACAAGCAATTGTTTTTTGGATGAGACATTATTGGATTGTAAAACAAGGAGGATTGAATCTAAGGCACTAGGTTCATTATTTTTATACCTCACCACCAAGCTTGGCAGTTTTTGAGCATGGAGTTTACTGCGTTCTTCTTGTAATAGTAAAATAGCATTACGGGCGCTATCTACTAAAATTGGCGTAGTAATGGTTTCGAAACCTTGCTTTACAATCTGCCCAAACAATGGAGAGCTTATAAAAAAGGGAATTAAAAAGAGGGGCAAGAGTAATCGAAGCTTTTTCATTTTAACAATAATAGGGATAGAAAGGGGGAACCTCCAAATGCTAACACAAAGTAACGCCCTTCGACCAGCTCAGGGACCACCCTTTGATAAGCTCAAGGACCACACTTCGACCAGCAGGGTTATTTTACCTTGCTGGCGAAAAGCTAACACAAAGAAACGAAGAAACGGTTTTGTATCTGATAGTTAGATAATTCTCCTTTGAAGCAAATTCTAACCGTTGCTTTGTTGTTTCGTGTTATCTTATGAAGAAAATCAAATTCTCAATATCCCTAATCCCTATAAAACCGTTTTTTAAACAAAGGATAGGTAAATACGGCAACTAATAATACCATTGCACCGGCATAAAAACCTTTACTCATTAATTCGCTTTGGCCAAAAAGAAGGAGTGAAAAAATTACGCCATAAACCAACTCTAGGTTATTGGTTATAATTACTGTTAACGGATCAATTTGCTTTAAAATTTCTACACTTAAAGTAAAGGCCAAGGTAGTGCAAGCCAAACTTAAAATTAGTAAATAAATAAGATCTGAACCTTGGGGAAAAGCCACTTGGCCTAAGTTACCTTGCCAAGCTAAGATGGCTGTAATGGTTATTAGTGCACCTAAAAATTCGTAAAAAGTAATTTTTCCAGCCTCGTGTTTGGTAATTAATTTGCCATTGTAAACGCCAAATAAGGCTGCTGTTAATGCGGCTAACATACCAAAGATAATTCCTTTGTAATACAAGGTTTCAAACTGAAGTATAACAATAAGTGCCGCTATTATAATTACTCCATAGAGTATATCGCCCCAAAAGAATTTCTTCTTTAAAAATATGGGTTGAACAATACTGGCAAACAAAGTAATGGTGCCAAAACCAGCCATAGCCATACTTACATTAGACACTTTAATGGCATGGTAAAAACAAAACCAATGTAGCCCCACCACTACTCCCCAACCTAAAAGATGCATCAAACTCTTAACATCTACTTTTAAGGAAGCACCTTTATATCTTAAATAAAAATATAGACTGAGTCCGGCAAATACCAAACGCCAAAAAACCAAATCGAGGGCTTGTAAAGAAATAAGCTTACCCAAAACAGGCGTAAAGCCCCACAATAAAATGATAAAATGTAATAAGATATATTTATTCTTAATAAATGGCATTTGCATTTATTTAGGTGCTCGTTTTAACATAAACAATCCTATCAACATAAAAACTGTGGGTGGAATCCAAACGGCAATCCAAGCGGGCAAAACTCCTGTATTTCCTGCTGTGTTAAACACTTGCACCATTAATAAATAGATAAAGGTTAAGATAATTCCAATGCCCAAATGGTACCCCACTCCTCCTCTACTTTTACCGCTACTTACTGCCACTGCTAATATGGTAAGGATATAAAATCCCATAGGTATAACTACTCGTTTATAAAGTTCAACCTTAAAAATATTTACCTTAGGATTTCCTTTCTCAGATTCTTTTCTAATGTACTCGTTCAACTCTGGATTGGTCATAGAAGATACCTTCTTAGACTTTTCAAAAAATTCGTCGGGCCTTAAATTAAAAGCTGTGTCTAGCTTATTCCCTTTAATAATATACTCTCTAGCGTCTGTAAATTTTCTCTTAGTATAACCTTCTAATGTCCAACAGAGCTTTTGCTTATTCCAAGTAATGCGCGTAGCATAGGTTCTTTCTACCAACCTGCCATTTGCAAAACTTTCTAAATTAAAGTTAAAGCCAGAGCTATCAATATAGTTGAACGATTCCATGTGAATCATGTTAGAATCATTTAACATGTTATAGATATTATTATTCTGGGTAGGCTCATTGTCGTGTATCCAATCGTCTTCAAATTGTAAACGATGCTTATCTGCAATAGGAATAAACTGGGTATTTAAAACCAAGAATAAGGTAAACAAAAAGGTGGCACCAATGAGGTAAGGTTTTAAAAATCTGCGGTAATTTAAACCACTGTTAAGTATGGCAATAATCTCTGTATTTTGAGCTAATTTAGAGTTAAAAAATAAGGTAGCTAAAAACACAAATACAGAACTAAACAAACCCATAAAGTAAGGTATAAACCAAAGATAATAATCAAACACAAGCACCTTTAAGGGTGGCTTATTCTTAATAAAATCATCCATTTTCTCGCTTATATCTATAAAAATAGCGATGAAGGTAAACAGCAATACAGAGTAAAAAAAGGTTTGCAAGTACTTCTTTATAATGTACCTATCTATAATTCCAATACCTAATTTTTGATATAGCCACTTCATATTAAAGCTTGTTCATTACAATGGGCAAAATGGCTTTTTTCCAAGTTAGAAAGTCACCTTCTAAAATATGTTTTCTAGCTTCTTGAACCAACCAAAGATAGAAGCTCAAATTTTGAATACTGGCAATGTTAAAACCTAATATCTCGTTGCAACGAATTAAATGTCGTAGATAAGCCTTGCTATATTCTGGGGTAAAAACATCATCTAATGGCGAGTAATCTAGCTTCCATTTTTCATTTTTAATATTGATAATTCCTTTGCTGGTAAAGATATACCCATGCCTTGCATTGCGGGTTGGCAATACGCAATCAAACATATCTATACCCAAGGCTATACATTCTAATATATTCTCTGGGGTACCCACGCCCATTAAATAACGCGGCTTATCTTTGGGTAAGATATCACAAACCAGCTCTGTCATTTCATACATTTGTTCGGCAGGTTCGCCCACGCTTAAGCCTCCAATGGCATTTCCATTCATGTTTTGGTCGGCAATAAATTGTGCGCTTTCTATTCTTAGATCTTTGTATATGCTACCTTGAACTATAGGAAATAAATTTTGCGCTACCCCGTATAAAGGTTCGGTTTCATTAAAACGCGTTATACATCTTTGCAACCAACGGTGGGTTAATTGCATAGAGGTTTTTGCGTAGGTATGGTCGCATGGGTAAGGCGGACACTCATCAAAGGCCATGAAGATATCTGCGCCAATGGTTCTTTGAATATCTGTGGCAATTTCTGGGGTAAAAAATATTTTAGCGCCATCTAAATGGGATCTAAAATAAACTCCCTCTTCATGAATTTTACGAATCTCGCTTAAACTAAAAACTTGGTAACCTCCGCTATCGGTTAACATGGGTTTATCCCAATTAATAAATTTGTGAATGCCTCCCGCCTTATTAACTACTTCCAAACCTGGCCTTAAAAAAACATGGTAGGTATTGGCCAAAATAATTTGGGCTTTCACGCGCTCTTTTAATTCGGTTTGGTTAACAGCCTTAACGGTTCCTTGCGTGCCAACTGGCATAAAAATTGGCGTTTCAATGACACCTCTTCCTGTTTGCAATACCCCAGCGCGTGCCTTGGTTTGCGTATCACTTTTTAATAACTCAAACTTCATATTACTCAAAGTGCAGCGAGAATTGGATTAATTGTGGGTTCAAGCGGTTTATATTATCTGTAAAGATATAACCATCTCTATACATAGCATTACCAAAAGTGTTGCATAACTTTACTTCTGGAGAGAATTTAAAATACTCAAAATACATATCTAGGCCAAAGCCAACTTCCCAACCATAGGTTAAAGGAACTAAAGACACAATAGGATTTTGCAGGCCTCTATTTTTATCTATAGTAGAAGCAAAATCATAACTAAGGCGGCCACCCCCAACCACATAAACTCTGGTATTTTTTCTTCTATCAGACTTATATTTTAACAGTAAAGAAACATCACAATAGGCCGATTCAATTTCTACTTCTTTTTTAGAATTAGGGAACGTGTACATTAAATTTCTCTGAACAAAAGAAATTACTGGGGCCATTAAACGCAAATCAAAATTTTCGCCTAAATGTAGGTTCAGTATACCTCCTAAGCCTATTCCAGGGAAACTTTGCACCCCTACATTCATTACAGTATCATAAGGAAATAAGCTACTGTTCATATCTACTAGCATTCTGCCAGAATTGGCCGCGAGGGTAAATCCAAAGTGAATGCGCCTATTATCGTACTGCTGCAAATTGGGTTGCGCCCAAGCTTGCCAGTAGCTGCCTAAAAGAAGCAGGAGTAGTGTTATTTGTCTGCGGTGTACAGAGAGCAAGTGCCAAAAGTTAAGGGTTGAACCATTATATTTTTATATCCCGTGTTTTTTAAATGCGCTGCAAAAGCTTCTCCTTCTGGGAAGTGCTTTACACTTTCTGGAAGATAAGTATAGGCATTGCTGCTCTTACTTAACAGATTTCCTAGGGTTGGTAGTATGTATTTAAAATAAAAATTATACACTTGTTTGTAAGGAAAGGCGCTAGGCTTAGAAAACTCAAGCACCACTAATCTGCCACCAGGTTTTAAAACGCGGTGCATTTCTAGCAAACCCTTATCTAAATATTGAAAATTACGCACGCCAAAGGCTACGGTTATGGCGTCAAAAGCTTGGTCGTTAAAAGGTAAAGCAGCACTATCTGCTTTAATAAATTCAATGTTATCTTTATAGCCTTTAGCAGCGCTTTTTTGCTTGCCAATATCTAGCATTCCTTGGGCAATATCGGCCCCAATAATTTTGGTTGGATTTAATTTCATGGCGGCAATGGCTAAATCTCCTGTGCCCGTTGCCACATCTAAAATAAACTTGGGTTGAATAGGCTTAAGCTTATTAATGGCCTTTTTTCTCCAACCTTTATCAATACCTAAAGAAAGAACTCGGTTCAAGAAATCATATTTGGGAGCAATGCTATTAAACATCTCCTCTACTTGCTCGCGCTTGCTTTTATCTGATAACTGATCTGGCTTAACTTCCTTCATTGGTGGGCAAAGATAAGTAAAACCTCGAAACTAGTTTAAATGTTTTGCTTACCTTCGCAGCATGTTGATTCAAACTGCAAAATTTGCAAAAAGCGCCGCCAGTGTAAAAGATTGTCCCACCGGAAATACCCCAGAGTATGCCTTTATTGGGCGAAGTAATGTGGGAAAATCTTCTTTAATAAACATGCTTTTGCAGCGCAATGAATTAGCCAGAACCAGCTCTACACCTGGAAAAACCATAACCATGAATTACTTCCTGATTAATGAAGATTGGTATATTGTAGATTTACCTGGCTACGGATATGCGCGCCGTTCTAAAACCCTAAGAAGTGCTTGGGAAAAGAGTTTATGGCAATACCTAAAAAGCAGAGAAAATATGGTTAACCTCTTTTTGCTTATAGATTCGCGCGTGCCGCCCCAAGAAAGCGATCTTAACTTTATAGAAGAATTGGCCGAAGCAGGTATCCCTTTTTCTATTGTTTATACTAAACTCGATAAGCTAAAGGTGGCAGAAGCTGAGCAAAATATAAAAGCTTTTGAAGCCAAATTATTGGAAACTTGGGAAGAATTGCCTGTGAGTTTTCAAACCTCTGCGGTAACGAAATTGGGTAACACAGAAATGCTAAAGTATATTAACAGGTTAAATAAAGATTGGTACCAGGCGCTTCAACGTAAGTTATAACGTAAGCCAATAAATAACCTTCGACCCATTAATGGAGCATAATTATAACTTGGGTCAAACGTGTAACCATTGGGGTTAGTTACGGGGTCGTTTATGTTTTTATCAAAGGGATCGTTTGCACGCATAATAGGATTTTGCGGTAAGAAATTAAAGAGATTCTTAACGCCTGCATACAGCTCAAAAGATTTGGAAAATCTCTTGGAAACTTGAAGATTTTGCAAAGTGAACCAAGGGGAATATTCGGGTCTAAAATCGTTGGGTAAAATGGGTAAGCGCATGGGGCCATAAACTTGACCTGTATAATCTAAGGTAATATCCCCTAAACGCTTAAAGGTATAGCTTATGCCAAACACGCCAGAAAATTTTGGTGCATGTATTTGATCTTGTTTGTAGGTTTGGCCTAAAGAATCTCTTAAAACTGTGTACACCTGCATAAAGGTAACACCTGCATTTACTTTTAATGCAGAACTAAACTGCATGTTTGTATTGAGACTAACACCCTTCGAAATTGCGTAATCATTAAGGTTTCGGTAAATAATAGCATTTGGATCTGTATCATAATCTGGAATTATTTTATTGCCAAACCAAGTATAAAAAATGGCACCATCTAACTCTAAAAAGCCTTTGGAAGTATTAAACCATTTATTCATTTGTAAATTAACATTCCAACTTTGCTCTGGAGCTAAATTGCCTTCAATAATGAGGGTTCTTGCACCTGTTAAAGCCGCATGATCTTCTGTAAAAAGATTAACTACTCTAAAGCCATTACCTGCACTTAAACGCATGGTGGTTGATTTGGTGGGTGTAAATTTCCAGTTTAAACGAGGGGAGGCAATGATGCCGTGGTTGTTGTTATAATCTAGCCTTAAGCCTGCTAATAAAGTATGGTTTGCGGCAATTTGCCATTCATCTTGCGCAAAAATTCCAGGTAGCAATGTAACACTAGGTTTATTTACTTTATTCTCATTAGCCGTTGCGGTAGTATTGTCATCGTACCACTGATATCTAAAAGCTACACCAAATAAAGTTTTGTGCCTATTCCCAAAATTTCTATTGTGTAAAAGTTGTCCAAATCCTGTTCCCTGCTTGCCAAGGTAAACGGTTTGTCCGTACACAGAATTTTGATCATGAAAATTTGCCGACAATTGAAATCTAACATCCTGCTTGCCTACTTTAAACGGATGCAAAGCAATTAACTCATAGCGTTTGGTATAAATGGATTCGCCATAAATGCTATCTCCCCCTCTAAAAGCTTTTTCCCATTGCATTTCGCCTCCAAATCTATCTTCATAAAGCCCTCTAATAGCTAGGGAAGAATAGAGATTATTACCTCTATCCCATTGCAGTTTACCAAATAGCGAAACACGTTTTTGTAGGGTTATATCTGTAAAATTATCTTGGTTCAAATCTACCCTATTGTTAAAGTGGAAATAGTTACCACTGAGCATATAACTTAAGCGCTCTTTTTTATGGCTGAACCCAAGATCTAAATTATGTTCTAGATAAGATGTACTGAAATAATCTGCAGTAAATTTAGGAGCGGCATAGGCATTTTTTGTAATTACATTAATGAGTCCACCCACAGCCTCACTACCATAGAGCGTTGCTGCTGGCCCCTTCACCACTTCTATTTTTTCTATCATGCTATTAGGGATACCCATTAATCCATAAACGGTAGAAAGCGAGCTTACAATAGGCATACCATCTATAAGTACTAAGGTGTATGGACCATCTAATCCATTGATGTGAATATCGCCAGTATTACATACGTTGCAATTCATGGTAGGCAATACTCCATTAATCATTTGAACAGATTCGAAAAGATTGGTCGTGGGGTTCTTTTGAAAAAACTTCTGACTATAAATCTCCACAGGTACAGGAGATTCTGCACGGCTCACTTGATTTAAGGTTCCGCTAATGGTAACTTCCTTTAAATTTTGGTTCAAGGCGTTGAGATTAATTACTAGCTCTTCTTTTTGGGTTTGTGGTTGAACCCAAATTTCTACCTTTTCGTAACCCACCAAACTAATGCTTAAGCGGTATTTACCAGCGGGGAGATTCTCTATTACAAAAACACCTTTTTCATTGGTAAGTGTTCCCTTTCCTAAGCTAGCAATTCCTACAGAAGCAAAGGTTAAAGGTTCAAATGAACTTAGCACTTTACCTCGTAACAAATAGGATTGAGCAAAGCACTGCAGATGAATTAACATAAATATAACAAGCGCCAAAACTCTACTCATGGCTGCAAATTTGGGACATTTTTAGCAAATTCAAAATTATTTTTTAGACTTGTCTAAATTTTTACTTTTAAACTACCCATTTTTTTAATATTTTTGAAGTATGGCCCTTTTCGCATTAATAGGATATCCTTTAGCAAATACATTTTCACAAGATTATTTTAACCAACTTTTTAAGGCATCTAATCTTCCGCATGAATACATCAATTTTGCCATTCCAGAATTAAAAGAAATAAATAAGTGGATTGCATCGCAGCCCACATTGCGTGGCTTAAATGTTACTCGCCCATATAAAGAACAAATTATTCCGTACTTACATGAGTTGAGCGAGGAAGCCGAACTTTGTGGAGCGGTGAATTGTATAAAAATTGATAGTAAAGGCAAACGAAAAGGATACAATACAGATGTATTTGGTTTTAAAAAATCTTTAGAAAATTTACTCGATGGGGCAGTTCCTAAAAAGGCTTTGATTTTAGGAAACGGAGGAGCTGCCAAGGCCGTTAAAGCAGCTTTAAAACAACTTCAGATAGAATTTTTAACAGCAGCCAGAACACCAAGAAATCCGCAAGAAATAGCCTTACATCACCTAACTTTTGGACATTTTGTAGAATGCAAACTTATTATCAATACTACTCCATTGGGTATGCATCCAGAGATTAATCAAAAAGCAGAAATACCCTATGAGGCAATTACGCCTGAGCATTTTTGCTTTGATTTAATTTACCTGCCAGAAACCACTAAGTTTTTAGCAGAGGCCCAAAAGCAAGGTGCTAAGACAATAAACGGTTTAGAAATGCTACATCTTCAAGCAAATAAGGCTTGGGAGATTTGGCAAGAAGAATGAACTTAATTACTATTGTAGTACATGGGATTATTTTACAATTACGCAAAATACAATACACGACTTGTTTCAAAGGCATTCTTTACTAAAGTAAGAATTTCTGGTGAACAGCATATACCACAAAATAAACCTGTTTTGTTGGCCTTAAACCATCCCAATTCTTTTTTAGATGCGGTAGTAGTGGGCGGACATTTAACGAGAGAAACTCACTTTTTAGCAAGGGGTGATGCCTTTCACAATAAGTTTGCAAAACCTATTTTACATTCCTTAAACATGCTGCCAATTTTTAGGTTAAGCGAAGGCAAAGAGAACTTAGAGCGCAATAATGAAACCTTTGATGCTTGTCAGGCCATATTAGACCAAAACAAAATGGTTATCCTATTTGCAGAAGGGTTATCTGTTAATAATTGGGACCTCAGGCCTATGCGGAAAGGTTTGGCAAGAATAGCCTTAAAGGCATGGAAAAGCAGCTCGGCTTCTACCAACTTAGAGGTGATACCCGTAGGACTAACTTATGAGCACTATGAAGGGGAAGGAAAAGTGTTGTTAATTAATATTGGCTCGGCCATACAAAAAGAGCAAGTAGCTATTTTTGGCAACGAAGCTTCATTTGTAAGAAATTTTAACCAATTGGTTGTGGAAGGTTTAGCAAAACTTATCCCAGTTTTGCCTAGCATGATGCCTGGTGATGCCCAGCATAAAGCCTTTAGGTCTATTATGCAAGAATCGGCTACCTATAATGAAGGGGCTGCTAGTGTAATTGCGGATATCAAATGTGGCAAAGTTGCTAAAGAACCATTTAGCGAAACAAAATGGTTAAAAAACACTTTGCTCTTTTATCCCTTGTATTTATTGGGTAAATGGTTTGCAAAAAAATTATTTAAGCAAAAGCTATTTCACGATTCTGTAATCTTTGGTGTTTTACTGTTGCTTTGGCCTATTTATTTGCTGTTAATTTGGCAATTATTAAGGCTTATTTTTTAGGTTAATCTTTAATCTTGTTTAACCCCATTAGGCTTACCATCCAATTGGGTAGCGGTTTGTGTTGACCCCTTTTTTTCAAATCTAAATACCAATTGAATTTCTTTAAAATGGGTACTTTATGGGTTTCTACCATTTCAATTAAGGTACCATCAGGGTCTTCTACATAGGCAAATCTGCCACCAGACTCACCCATATCAAAAGTATCACCGCTATCAACTGTTAAAGGATAATGAAACTTCTCTAAATTTAATTTAAGACGGTTCATATCTGGCACATCAAAGCAAAGGTGTATAAAGCCTAAATCTCCCCAAAATCTATTCTCAAAAGTTTTGGTAGGCTTTCTATCTAATGCCTGAATTAACTCAATCTGAACATCTCCTAACAATTTACTAAATGGTGCAGTAAAAGGATTACTAAATTGCAATAGTGCCCTTCTAAATTGTTTCCCTTTATTGTCTTCTCCTAAATCGTCAAAAGTTCCAGTAACATCATAAACTACCTTGCTAATGCCTAAGCCATTTTGGTAAAAGGCTATAGAAACATCTATATTACTTACACCAATTAAAGCACCGCAAGCACCGCCTTGCATAAAGG
>VEQB01000027.1 GCA_018883485.1 Bacteroidota bacterium | reverse complement strand
CTTGAACACAGTTCAAGAGTACCCTCCTGCGGGAGGAATAGACTTGAACACAGTTCAAGAGTACCACACTGCAGTTAATATAGAAAATAGCGAGAACAGCAATCCAAAAGTAAAAGACGTTTTAAAAGACATTTTAAATAATAAACCGCGTGGTATTGACGAACTTGATGTTGATGTGAGTGAATTGGCAATACCTGTTGAACAACAAAATACTGATAAAGTTATTTACAAAGTAAAACCAGGCGATAACTTAGCTAAAATTGCCAAAAAGCATGATGTTAGCGTTGCTGAGTTAAAGCAGTGGAATAAGAAAACCATAAAGGGGAGCAAGGTTAACAAAGGGCAACGCATTACCATTTACCCAAATCGGGCTTAGCTCACTTTTTTGCAATGGAAGTATAAAAGGTCTTCCCCCCTTGTTTTGGTAAAAAAGAAATAATCGGTTCCGCCTTCCTTAATCTTATAGGTTTTTCTCAATTCATCCACACTTGCAGGAAAATCTCTTCTATTCAAATTAGCCTTCTCAATTTTATGGCTTTGTAAATACTGTTTGAACCCAGTTTTGTGAAAGGTTTCGGCCTTAATAAGTTTAAAAACTCTTCCCATAAATTGATTAGGCAAGTTTTTGCATAATGCAAATACCCCAGAACTGCCCACTAATTCGGCGCCCAAGGTTTGTAAATACTGTTTTTGCAATCTTGCTTTCACCAATACTTTGTGGGCTTCTAAAAAATAATGCTCCCCTGGTTCTAACTTTTCAAAGGATGCCGTTGGCCAATCTCCGTTTGGGTAATCTGCTAGGTGGGCGGTATAGTTAACCGCACCTAAATACCCTGGTACTATTTCGGCAAGTATTTCTTTTACTTCAGATTCAAGGCCAATACATCTTAAGGTATGCAAGCCTTTAAGTTGCTTTTCTAAGTAACTTAAATCTGCCATGGGAGAAAGCTTTAACACAATTTTGTTTGCCATGTTTAGCAGCGCATTTTCAAGTTCCAAATAGTTGGGTGTACCTCCTGCTAAGCTATAGTCCTTTTCTTGTTGTACTCTTCTGTCTGCATCTAAATAAATGAGGTCAAATTTTTGATGAGGGTTTTCTTTAATAAAAACTTCTGCTGTTTGCGTTAATCTGCTAATATTTTCTGAACCTAATTTTTTGAAATTAAGCCTTGCTAAAATGTTTAACTCCTCGTCTAGGTCGAGTGAAACAATGTGTTTAAAACTTTTAGACAAGGCCCAATCATCTACCCCTAAGCCGCCCGATAAATCTAATAGATTGGCTCCTTTATAAAGCTTACTTTTAAACATTGCCGACATTTCGCTGCTGCATTGTTCATAACTTTTGGGGCTTAAAAAACAATCGCTTAATGTAAATGATGGAATTTTAAATTGCGCTTTGGGATATAAATTTAACTGATTTGCTAAGATTGCATTAAGTGGATTTTTATTACCTTTGCACTGTAATAGAAAATGTGCTCCATCCATATTTTTGTTTTGGATCAGAAATGATTTTAAATCAAATTCTTGCAATAGCGCACTTATGTTTTCCGTTACATTCAATAGTTAATACTTAGTTTATGAAAAGAATAATTGTTATTTTAATCGCATTTGTACTGCTAAGCTTGAGTTCTTGCAAAAGCAGTTGCCCTAAATTCTCCCTCCCAATTCCGTCTATTTCTAGTTTATTTTAAGTAAGTAATTTGCACATTCTGGATTAAATCTGGATGCAAACTTTTTGCAACTGGACAATTTATTCCTGCTTTAGTTAACATTTCTTTTTGTTCTTCACTTAATCCTCTGTCTGGTACAGTCACATTTGCGTCTATTTTTGTAATGCGTCTTGGTCCAATACCCATCTGTTTGGTTATTTCTACCTTGGTGCCATCAATGTTTACGGCAAGCCTATTGGCCTCAATTCCCATAATAGTTACCATGCAATTTCCTAAGGCGGTAGCAACTAAATCGGTGGGCGAAAACGTTTCTCCTTTTCCATGGTTATCTATAGGAGCATCGGTTAAAATTGTAGTTTTTGATTGTAAATGTGTAGATTCACATCTTAATTCTCCAATATAAAGTACGGTTGATGTTGCCATTTTTATTATTTTTGAAACAAAGTTAAGCATTTGAGAAAGTCTCCCTACATATTTTTGTTGGTAATGGTATTTGGATTTTTGTCCTTGGTAAAGGCTCAAAACAATCCGCTTATTGAACCGCAATTGATGTATTCTCGCAGCAATACCTTTAGCTTTAATATTAATTCATTTAAAGGTTGGGGAATTCAATACCGTTTAGGTTGGCATAAAACAGGCAAACAACAAAACCATTGGGAAGTAGAATTGGCGCGCATTAAGCACCCTAAAGAGGTAAAGCGACAAGGTTTTACAGATAATCCTAGTCAGTATGCCTTTGGTAAATTAAACACTGTTTTCTTTCTAAGAAATACCTTTGGGCAAACGGTTGCTATAACAGAAAGACCTTATAAAAATGCGCTCGGGTTTAATTTTGTGTATTCGTTGGGCGTAACAACTGCCATGTTAAAGCCTCAATACATAGAAGTTTATTATCCCTACGATAATGTTTCTAATTCTGGTTATTTAGTTTCTGAACGCTATGATCCAAATAAGCATACAGATATTTATAGAATTTATGGAAAATCTTCCTTTACCAAAGGGATTTCAGAAACCCAGTTTCAAATAGGTTTTGGAGGCAGAGCCGGTTTTCAAGTAGAGTTTGGCCAATATGCAGATGAGATTAAAGGCCTAGAAGCCGGAGTTACTTTAGACGGCTTTTTAAATGGCTTGCCTATGATGGCAAAAAACAATTTCGACAGACTGTTTTACGGATTTTATTTATCATATAATTGGGGTAATAGAAAATGATTGAATTGCCTGTTCTCGGTGAAGAGAAAGTGAAAAAGCCGTCTTGGCTTAAAGTGAAATTGCCAACTGGAGAAAACTACCGAAGAGTTAGAAAGCTGGTTGACGAACACAAACTACATACCATTTGCGAAAGCGGAAATTGCCCAAATATGGGCGAATGTTGGGGCGCTGGTACAGCCACCTTCATGATTCTTGGAAATACTTGCACCAGAAGTTGTTCTTTTTGCGCTGTTGCCACTGGCAGAGCGCATGAGTATGACTTAGACGAACCTCGCCGTGTTGCAGAGGCTGTTAAGCTTATGAGCGTAAAGCATGCAGTTATTACATCTGTTAACAGAGATGAACTACCCGATAAAGGAGCTAAAGTTTGGGCAGATACCATCCGCTTAATAAAGCAAGAAAGTCCGGGAACTACCATGGAAACCCTTATCCCAGATTTTATGACGCATTGGGATTTATTGTACCAAGTAATTGATGAAAAACCTGAAGTGGTTTCTCATAACATGGAAACGGTAAAAAGACTATACAGAAGAGTGCGTCCGCAAGCCAAATACGAAAGAAGTTTAGAGCAGATTCAACTTACTAAAAACCGGGGTAGAAGAACCAAAAGTGGAGTTATGCTAGGTTTAGGTGAAACAGAAACAGAAGTGTTAGAGGTAATGCAAGATCTGGTAAACCATGGTTGCGATGTTATTACCCTTGGGCAATATTTACAACCCACTAAAATGCATTTAAACGTGGAAGAGTTTATAACACCCGAGCAGTTTGCTTATTTCAAAACCGCAGGTATGGAAATGGGTTTTAAGTATGTAGAAAGTGGTGCCTTGGTTCGCTCAAGCTACCATGCAGAAAAACATGTTTAATTTCATCCGTTTAAAATAAAAAAAAGCCCTGAAAGTGAAACTTTCAGGGCTTTTTGCTTTATAGCTTAGTGTTGGTGATCGCTATGATCGTGACCATCTTCACCATGTTCATATCCATCAGCATGCGCGTGTTTTTCTTCGCGCATTTTTAAGCAATGTTCTTTTTGTTCTGGAGTGCATTGCATGCTATCGCAATAAGCAGCGCATTCTTCTTTTGTCATGCTCATGCACTTATCCATATCGCAAGAATCCATATCCATTCCCGCTGCACAGCATTCTGTTTTTTGTCCATGTATCATACCTTCTGCATTGCCTTTGGTATTACCACCATTAACTGCAATGTAAGGGGCAATTACAAGAGATACAATCGACATTAATTTAATAAGGATGTTCATAGATGGTCCTGAAGTATCTTTAAATGGATCTCCTACTGTATCTCCCGTTACAGAAGCTTTATGTGGTTCAGATTTTTTATAGAACATTTCACCATTAATCATTACACCTTTTTCGAAAGATTTTTTAGCATTATCCCAAGCACCACCTGCATTAGATTGGAAAATTCCCATCAATACACCCGATACAGTAACACCTGCTAATAAACCGCCTAATACTTCTGGTCCAAAAATGAAACCAACTATTACTGGCGTAATTAAAGCAATAGCACCTGGTAACATCATTTCACGAATAGAAGCCTTGGTAGAAATTGCCACACATTTTTCATATTCTGGTTTGGCTTTGTATTCCATAATTCCAGGAATTTCGCGGAACTGACGACGAACTTCTTGCACCATATCCATGGCTGCTTTTCCAACTGCTTGAATACACAAGGCAGAGAAAATAAATGGAATCATTCCACCTACAAATAATCCAGCTAATACGTTTGCTTTATAAATATCAATCGCATCAATACCTGCTATCCCTACAAAGGCTGCAAATAAAGCCAAAGAGGTTAAAGCAGCAGAAGCAATGGCAAATCCTTTACCAGTTGCAGCAGTAGTGTTACCTACAGCATCTAAATTATCTGTACGCTCGCGCACTTCTGGTGGTAACTGACTCATTTCTGCAATACCACCGGCATTGTCTGCAATTGGACCAAAAGCATCAATAGCTAATTGCATAGCTGTTGTGGCCATCATACCTGCAGCAGCGATAGCTACACCATATAAACCTGCAAAATAGTAAGAAGCCATAATACCACCTGCTAAAGTTAAAATAGGAATTACAGTAGATTTCATACCTACAGATAATCCGCCAATAATATTAGTAGCATGGCCAGTAGAAGATTGTTGTATAATAGATAAAACTGGTGCTTTACCCATGGCAGTGTAATATTCTGTTACAATACTCATAATAGCACCAACCACAGTTCCAACAATAATGGCATAGAATACATTTAGTTTAGAAAATTCATATCCACGTAGATTTAAAGTATCTGGTAACATCATGTCTACCACAAAATAAGAGGCTACTACAGTTAATAGCATAGATGACCAATTTCCTAGGTTCAAAGCATTTTGAACATTAGATTTATCGTCTTTGATAGTTACAAACCATGTTCCTACTATAGAAAATATAATTCCTAATCCACAAATTACCATTGGCAATAGGATAGGAGACATACCATCAAAATTATCGTTTACTTTAATTTCTTGACCCAATACCATGGTAGCAAGGATAGTGGCAACATACGAACCAAATAAATCGGCTCCCATACCAGCAACATCCCCAACGTTATCGCCAACGTTATCTGCAATGGTTGCAGGGTTACGAACGTCATCTTCAGGAATACCTGCTTCTACTTTACCTACTAAGTCAGCACCAACATCTGCTGCTTTAGTATAAATACCACCGCCCACACGTGCAAACAAGGCGATAGACTCAGCTCCCAAAGAGAAGCCAGTTAAAACTTCAATAGAAGTTAAAACAGTGTTTTCTCCTAAATCTGCAAAAATGGAAAGGAAAACAATAAATAAACCACCTAAACCTAGAACGGCTAAGCCAGCAACACCAAGCCCCATAACGGTTCCTCCAGTAAAGGAAACTTTTAAAGCTTGTTTTAGGCTAGTTCTTGCAGCTTGTGTAGTTCTTACATTTGCTTTAGTAGCCACTTTCATTCCAATATAACCAGCAGTTGCCGAGAATACTGCGCCTATGATAAAGGCAATAGAAATAATCCAGCTAGAGTGGATTGGTTTTCCATTAATTTCATGAATGGTTCCAGAATAAGCTAGCAATGCTGCTGCAAACGCAACAAATATGCCTAGCACTTTCCATTCAGCTTTTAAAAAGGCCATTGCACCATCGGCAATGTAGCCCGCTAGTTCTTGCATTTTAGCATCGCCAGCATCTTGCTTAGAAACCCAAGCACTTTTAACGGCCATCACAATTAGGCCAACCACCCCAAGGGCAGGAACGAGGTAAATCAATTCACTCATAATTTTTCTTATAAATGGTATTTCTGTTAGGGTGGCAAAAATAGGGATATCAGCCGATTTTGTGCAATTAAATTGGTTTTTTACAAGTTCATTAGTTTTCAGGTGTTTAGGTTATTTTTTTACTTGCATGGAAACCAATAGCCATGAAATTTTCACATTTATTTAACCTGTTTTTACTGCTTTTGCCATTATACGCTACTTCCCAAATTGCTTTGCCAAACCCAGATATTCATAATTTGGGCTTAGCCAACTCTAGCTTATTACACCAAGGGGCATTTGCCTTTTATTCCAATCCTGCTTCACTTAATTCTAGTAGTTTAATTAGTTGCATACAACGGGTATATGCTTCAGACCTAAGTGTTAACCATAATGCTTTAGCAATTCAATTGCCCTACACTTGGAATCCAAGTTTTGCCTTGCAGAGTTTTGGCAATCACCTTTACAGAGCCAATAGTATTAGTGCCTCTGCTGCCACTGCCTTAAATGCTAACTTTTATATAGGTACCTTATTGCAATTACAAGCACTTCCCTTAGAACTTGGCAATTATGATTATCAACTTAGTGCAAAGGCAGGCTTAAACTGGCAGGTTTCGGCTATTTTGGGTGTTGGCTTGGTTATTCAAAATCCAAGTTTACCCTCACAGGCCATGCAATTTGGTTTACAGTACAAGCCTATAAAAAACTTCTCTATTACCTATGCTTCTTTGGTAAATCATAGCTTTGGACATACCAAACAAGTGGGATTTAGCTATACGATAAAGGAGAAAGTTGTAGCTATGACAGGCGTGCGTTTCCATCCTTTTTTAAGTAGTGCTGGTTTTCAATTTCCTTATCAAAAATGGCAGTTTCAATTTAGCTCCCAATTTGCAGAACAATTAGGGTTTTCAAGTGCCATAAGTTTAAGTTATGCTTGGAAGAAGTAATTTAATTCTGTTTAGTGTATTTATGCTGAACCTATGTTTTGGTTCAACTCAATTGTTGGCTCAAACCGATAACGCCCTTAGCTTTGATTTGCAATGGCTAATAGAAAGGCAGGCCGAATTGGAGGGAGAAAACTTTGACCTCGAAACCTATAAATTGATGTTGGATAATTTAAGAAGAGCACCCTTACCTATCAATAAAATGGGTTTTGAGGACTTAAATCAATTGCCCTTTTTACAAGAAGCAGAGAAACTCGCTATCTGGAACCATTTACAACAATATGGTAAGTTAAATTCAATTTTTGAACTTCAAGCCATACATGGGATTTCACTTCCTATGGCCCAAATATTGTCAAATTTTGTGAGTGTAAGTGAGCCAGAATTATTAAGCGAGCCTTTCTCGCACTGGCTTAAAAAAGGCAAACAAGAGCTTATACTGCAAGCAGAAATGCCCTGGCAAAAGGCAAAAGCTTATCAATTATTCGATGGCCAAAAATATTATTTGGGAGATAGAAGCAGAACGGTAATGAGATATAGGTTTAGTTATAAAAATAGGCTTTATGCAGGTTTTAGTGTAGAGAAAGATGCTGGAGAAGAATATGGAAAAGCCAGTTTTTTAAGTATGCATTTGTGTTATAATGGTAATGGTTTAATCCGTAATATTTCGCTTGGCGATTTTCAAGCATCCTTCGGAAAAGGCCTTACCTTAGCCAGCAGAGCGCCTATGGGCAAAGGTTCTCAGGTGTTTCAAACGCGCGCAAGATTAACTGGATTATTGCCATTTAGATCTGTTACTGAATATGGTTTTTTACGTGGCATTGGCGTTTCTTTAGGAAAAGGAAAGTTCAATCTATCCACAGTAGCGTCCTCTTTACCCATAACCATTGGTTTGCACCGCACCCTTGCAGCCTATGATAAAAAGTTAGAACTACGGCAAGAGTTGCTGGGGCTAAATTTATCCTATACTCAACGCAATTATACTGTAGGATTTTTGGTTCAAGGCAATAGAAAAAGCAATACTTATGCATCTGGTATTCCTTTTAATAAGCACTTTGGTGGCTATGGCGCGGGCATTTATAGAAATTGGCAATGGAGCACAGAACTTAGCAAAGGCTTGAACCAAAAGTTTAGTTTCATTGCCGAAATTATTAGACCGCTGCACAGCAAATTAGATTGGCTAGTTTTGTTTCGCTCCTATCCCGGCTTGAACCAAAACGCTTATGCTGCTGGCTGGAGTGAATTCTTTGGCACCAGCAATGAGCGAGGTATTTATACAGCTTTTATTCTTAGACCTTCCAAGAAAATTCAAATGAGTTTTTACCAAGATGTTTTTTGGGCTCCTCAGGCTAGGTTTCAAAAAATATTGGGCGCTCAAGGACAAGAATGGCTATTTGATATGCAATATAAATTCTCTAAAACTTTAATGGCTGAAGTAAGATATAGGTATCGCAATGCGCAACTCGACCATAAATTGGAAAGTAACTTGTTGAACCAAAATACAACGTTTAAGCAACAAGTACGACTTCAATTAAGCTGGCAGAGCACAGAGAAAGTGTTGTTTAGATTGCGGTATGAAGAAGTAAATTGGAATAATTTAGCCAAGGGAAGTGCCGCTTTTGTGGAAGGCGTTTGGGTTGGTAAAGCCAATAAAATAACACTTAGCAGTAGGTATACCCAGTTTTTTAGTGAGCATGAAGAAACCCGGATTTATGCCATTGAACGGGATGTTCCTTTACAATATAGTCTAAATTCCTTTTCGGGAATGGGCTCAAACACCTACTTACTTTTGCGGTATGTTATAAAAAAAGGCTTAGATGTTCATCTTAAAATTGGGCATTTGGTTCAAGCCGATGGTAGCAGGCCTGGCAGCAATTGGGACGAAATTGTGGGTAGCCAATTAACCGAATTTAGGCTGCAAATAAGGTATCTGTGGTAAAAACCTTACACAAAGGTTTATAACTCCTCCTTGTGATTCCTTTTGAAACACTTATTTTCGCAGCATAATTAAGATTTAACATGGATTTGTTTGAAAAACTAAAAACGAAAGTTGGTCCTTTGGGTCAGTATGCCGATGATGCTTATGGTTACTACATGTTTCCTAAATTGGAAGGTGAAATAGGGCCAATGATGAATTTCCGCGGGCAGGAAATGCTAAATTGGAGTTTGAATAATTATTTAGGTTTGGCTAACCACCCAGAAGTGAGAGAGGCCGATGCCAAGGCTACTGCTCATTTTGGTTTGGCTTACCCAATGGGCGCCCGAATGATGAGTGGAAATTCTACTTACCACGAGCAATTAGATAAAGAATTAGCTGCTTTTGAAAGTAAAGAAGATGCTGTGTTGCTTAACTACGGTTATCAAGGTATGGTAAGTACCATTGATGCTTTAGTAGACAGACATGATGTGATTGTTTACGATGCCGAGAGTCATGCTTGTATTGTAGACGGCGTTAGGTTACACATGGGAAAACGCTTTGTGTATGAACACAACAATTTAGAAAGCTTAGAAAAACAATTGCAACGCGCCACAAGAATAGTTGGAGAAACAGGTGGTTCTATTTTGGTGATAACAGAAGGTGTTTTTGGTATGACAGGTGCTCAAGGTAAGCTGAAAGAGATTGTTGCTTTAAAGCAGAAATATAGTTTCCGTTTATTTGTAGATGATGCGCATGGCTTTGGAACTTTAGGCAAAACAGGAGCTGGTGCAGGTGAGGAACAAGGTTGCCAAGATGGAATCGACATTTACTTTGGAACCTTTGCAAAATCTATGGCGCTCATTGGAGGCTTCATTGCTTCTAATAAAGAAGTAGTGAAATTCTTACGTTACAATTTGCGCTCTCAGATTTATGCCAAGTCTGTTCCAATGCCAATTGTGGTTGGCGCTTTAAAGCGTTTAGACTTAATCCGTAAGCATCCAGAATATAAAGAAAACTTATGGAAGATTGTAAATGCTTTGCAGAGTGGTTTAAAAGCACAAGGTTTTGATTTAGGTAGAACAACAAGTTGTGTTACACCTGTAATTATGCATGGAAGTGTAGCAGAATCTACGGCAGTAGTGCATGATTTGCGCGAGAACTATAAAATTTTCTGCTCAGTGGTAGTATATCCTGTAATTCCTAAAGGAATGATTTTACTTCGTTTAATTCCTACAGCGGTGCATACCTTAGAGCAAGTAGATAGAACCATTAAAGCCTTTACAGAAATAAGACAAAAGCTAAATGATGGTGCTTATAAACTAGATAAGGTAATTGATATGGCCGAAATAATTTAAGGGAAGCACGTTTACGGTACAATAATTGATAAAATAAGTAGTTTAATAAACTAATATGAAAGTAAAACTAATGGTAGCTGTGTTAGCGGTATTTGTTATTACAGCATTTAAGGCAAATAATGCCGAGGTTAATTGGCTAGATTTTAACAAGGGCTATGAGTTAGCCAAGAAGAAAAATAAAATTATGCTGGTAGATGTGTATACAGACTGGTGCGGTTGGTGCAAGCGCATGGATAAAGATGCTTATGCAAAGCCAAATATTGCGGCTACCATCAATGATGATTTTGTGGCTGTTAAATTTAATCCAGAGATTACAAATGTTTCATACGTATTTGAAGGTAAAACCTATACTGGAGAGCAATTGGCCGGAGTAATTAGTAACTATCAAATTAGTGGTTATCCTACCACCATTTTTATCTATCCTAAAACAAAGAAATCTGAAGTAGTGGTTGGCTATAAAAATGCTGAGCAAATGGCGCCAATCTTAGCCGATATGAAGAAGAAGTACTATGGTAAATAATACCTTAGATGCCATTATTTAAGGCGCCTCTGGGCGCCTTTTTTATTACCCCAAAACGAGATACAAGCCATACATAATCATGCACGAACCTACTGAGGTTAAGCCATACATAATCAAATGAAATGCATCGTGGGTTAAAGGAGCAAATAGTGCAATTAATCCGCTTATGAGTAAGATAATTGCCCCAAACAAAATAATCTTAAAACCTAAATTTGTCCTAAGTGCTAAGGCTGCTTTTCTTTCTACTTCAGTTTGGGTATCAGAAAAATTTGTCTCTATATTTTCCATACTACTAAATTACTACTTAGAACCAAACAACAAGCGTTAGGCTTTGAAAAAATAGCTCACTTTATGCAGGTAGGAAATTATTCCAAATCGTATTGCTTTATTTTTCTATACAAGGTACGTTCCGAAATCCCTAGCTCTTGGGCGGCTTTCTTGCGTTTACCATTGTGCTTTTTAAGTGATTTCCGAATCAATTCAATTTCTTTATCTTCTAAACTTAAAGATTCTGGCTCACTTTGCGCTTCGGTTATATCAATGTAATGCGGATTGTTTGCCGTAACAGGCGCGGCTTGATTTACAATTGGAACATAGCCCGTTTGAGGTTGCATGTTTTGAGGCTCTTCTCTCGTAAATGAATTTTTAAAATTATTGGCATGCTCTGCACTTGTCATTGGTGTGCCGCCCTGCATCATGTCAAAAACAATGGATTTTAAATCACTTAAATCCTTTCTTAGATCATACAAAACTTTGTAAAAAATATCGCGTTCGCTAAATTGCTCCGGACTATTACTGCCCCCAATAAAGATGGGTAAACCTGGCTTTTCTGGTGGCAAAACGCGCGCAAGTTCTTTACCATTCACTATCTTATCTTCATCTAAAACCGATAATTGTTCAGCAATGTTTTTTAATTGTCTAATGTTGCCAGGCCATCCATAATTTACCAATATCTGTAAGGCATCTGGTTCAAGAGTTACAGGTTTACTTTTATATTTTTCGGAGAAATCTACACTAAATTTTCTGAATAGTAAATGGATATCCTCCTTTCTTTCTCTTAAAGGCGGCACTTTAATAGGTACTGTAGAAAGTCTATAGTAAAGGTCTTCTCTAAACTTACCCTGATTTGCAAATTCTAATAAATCGCGGTTGGTTGCTGCAACAATGCGCACATCCGTTTTTTGGGTTTTGCTTGAACCAACTTTAATAAACTCTCCGCTTTCTAAAATCCTTAATAATCTGCTTTGAGTTTCTAGCGGAAGCTCGCCAATTTCATCTAAAAATATGGTTCCACCGCTTACGGTTTCAAAATAACCCTTGCGCGTATCATGCGCGCCTGTAAAAGACCCTTTTTCATGGCCAAATAATTCGCTATCAATTGTGCCTTCAGGTATGGCGCCGCAATTAACGGCAATAAAGGGGCCATGCTTGCGGTTGCTTAAAGCATGAATAATTTTTGAAAAGGCTTCCTTACCAACGCCACTTTCACCATTAATTAAAACGGTTATATCTGTTGTGGCAACTTTTACCGCTGTTTCTAAAGCTATATTTAATAAGGGAGAAGAGCCAATAATTTCGAAGCGTTGTTTAATATCTTGAATATTCATGTTAATATAATTCTCTTTTGTAAATAATAGGTAATCCTAGCAAGCCTCTTCTTATATCATATTTAATGCCATAAAAGAAATTAGGCTGTGTTACTGGCCTTTTGTCAAATTTTTCAAAGGTTCTCGCTTTTGGGTATTGGTCTAGAAATTGATCGCGTAGCACAAATGTAATTGGATTGCTTTGTTCCCTTTGGGTAATGCTTTCTTTAAGGTAATATGTTATGATTTCGTGTTTTGAAACAACAGCGCTATTAGGTAAATACGATAGGTTGTTTATTAAAATAAGCAGGGTTATTAATCCAGGCGCGTAGCCAAATATGGCATTTAATAATAATACCCAATACTTATAAAAAATACCATGTTCTTTTAAGTAGCTATAGAAAATGATACTTAAAAAAATACCACTTAAAAGGGTAAAGGTGAGCAATTGAATAGGATCAATTAAAACATTTTCTAATAAAAAGAATAAACAAATAGGACTAAAGACAGCGCTAAAAAAAGTAACGTTATACAACCAATGCCAATTCTTATATTTATAGTTAATAACTATTCTTTTTGGCAAAGGCTCAATAAGCTTTACTTTGTTAAAATCTTCTCGCTCATACGCATAGTCGTTATTAGTGTTAATGGGATTTTGGTTCAATAATAA
>VEQB01000350.1 GCA_018883485.1 Bacteroidota bacterium | reverse complement strand
CTGTATAAGTGGTTGTTTGTATTGGTTTTGCAAAAACTTGTTTTCCCTCAGTTTGCAACAAGCCTATAGAAGGGCTCCACACCAAACTATTGGGAGAACTATTTTTTATTAAGAAGGTATTGGTACCTCCAATAGCATTACCAAAGCCACTCGAATTGGCAAATAAAGCAACTAGTGGTGTGGTAGAATCTGCGGACATAATTCTTTGCCAACTTAGCCCACCATTTGTGGTTTCAAAAATGGCTCCACCATAAAACATAGGAATAGTTGTGGTAAAGCTTGTTGCTAAGTAACCATTGGTGCTATTTACAAAATAGATATCTTTTATTTCATAGTTACTTTGGAAATGATAGTTTATTTTAAATGGATTCCAACTAATACCCCCATTGTGGGTTCTCCAAATGGTATCGCCATTGCCGCCAACAAATCCAGTATCATTGGAAATAAAAAAGAGGCGATTTAGCTGATTGGAAATTCCTGTATTAAGTTTTATCCAATTAGCGCCACCGTCTATTGTTTTTACAACAGTGCCACTAGCACCGCATGCATAGCCAACTGTAGCAGAAGGAAAGCAAATATCGGAAAGGCTATTGGTAGTTCCGGAACTTGAAGGGGTCCAGTTATTACCACCATTGGTACTTTTTAATATTTTATTTGGATTAGCGATTGCAAAACCAACTTGGTCGGTAGGGAAAAATAAAGATGGGATTGCGTAATAACCTGTCATACCAGATATAGTAGAAACTTGCCAATCAGTACCATTCGTGGTTTTTAAAATTGATCCTAGCATTGGACCGTCATTAAATGCAGCTACAAATCCTAGTTTGGTATTTCTAAAATATGCTTTTTGAGGTCTATGGCCAGGAGTGGTTGCCGAGTAATTAAGGATCCAAGTTTTGCCTTTATCAAACGATTTCCAAATGTATTTATCTCCAATTAAATAGGCGGTATCTCCATTGGGGAAGGCAATATCTTTAAGTTCGTTAAGGGGTGTTGGAACCAACTCTATACTTTGTTTTGACCATCCATCTTCAAGGATCCCAATTGTACCTTGGTTCCCACATTTTAGAAAAATATCAGGACTTGCATTCACCGTAAAATTAAGTTTAATAGTAGTAGTGGCCGTATCAAAGCAACCATTGTTGCTACTAGCTCTTAGTGTATATTTTGTGTTAGATTTTATAGTGGCAATAGGGTTTTGTATGCTTGGATTAGACAAGTAAATACTCGGACTCCACGCGTAGGTTTAAGCATTAGGTGCATTCATATTACTCGTTGGAGTAAATTGCAAAGCTTCGTCGCAAGTTACTATTTGTTGCGCGGGAAGTTGTAAAACAATAGGCTCAACCAAAATTGTGTAATCTGAATATGTAATACAGTTGCCAACCTTAATCGCGGCAAAATAGGTTGTGGAAACAGATGGTTTTGCCAAAGGATTTATGGTTAAACTATCATCCAGCCCAAAGCTTGGACTCCAAAAAACGGAATCTATTAAATCTGTTTTTATCACAAAGCCTGCCCTTGTCCAGTGGTTGGTTCCTATGGCAATTCCAGGATGTTGATGTTTAAAAGAAAGCCCTACTATTTGGTTATCAATAGATGGAAGATTCGCATTTATTTTTAATCTTTGCCAAGTGTTTCCAAAATCTGAGGAACGAAAAATAGCTGCCCCATTGATTATGTAAACAAAGCCGTTTTTATCTGAACTTATAGTTTGAGAAAATTGAAAGTTGGTATTTAAAGCAGTCCAAGTATTTCCGCCATCATAAGTTCTCATCAAACCATTTGAAGCCAAAAATCCTGTGTCTTTATTTATAAAATTTATGTCATTAAAATAGAGAGATGGATAACTAATTACTGCAGTCCAACTATTGCCACCATTTGTTGTTTTAAGCAGGTTTCCATTGGTACATAAAAAGCCTGTTAAACTATCTAGAAAGTAAATTTTATCAATAGGCTTATAATCACTTACTGGCAGTTGTATCCAAGTGTTACCACCATCTATAGTTTTATGCAAAATGGCTTGGCTATGTCCACTACCTGCATATATACCTCCACCAACATAGCCAATATTTGAGGAGGTAAAATAGACACTTTTAAAGGTTCTTATGTTCCAATTGTATGCAGAATCAAAACTATAAAGGTAATTTATTTTGTTCCAAGAATTGCCACTATTATTTGTTTTAAATATTTCTGAAGAATCAGTGAATGCTAGACCATTTTGCTCATTAAAAAACCATAAACTATTTATCTTGCTATTGGGTTTTGGCGAGTTGAGTTTGGTAAAGCTTGTGCCTCCATTAATTGTTTTATAAACAGAGCCACTATCGCCACCTAGAAATCCTATTTGATTGCTTGGGAAACTAAGGCTACGGAGCCAATTGAATGGAATTGTATTTACCAATTGCCAATCTGCATTAACCGATAAGCGAGAAGCTTCTCCGCAAACCAATGCAGAATCACTGCTGCTTATGCTTACTGAGCATTGGCTGTAGCTAGGCAGGGCAAATAAATTTAATGCAATCCATAATAAGGTGCTAATTGCCACCTTCTTAAAACCCAATATTTGTGCTTCCATTTGTTGTTAAATTGAAGCATAAAGGTAATATTGGCTAGCGCATGAAAGACTGATTTGTGCTAGGTTTAAAACTGATTTTTATCAGTTTCGAATGCTTAACTACTCAAACAAATAGAAAAACAATTCGCTATTTACAAGCATCACTAGATTTCCCCCCCAATAGTGATTTTAATTTTTTGGCGATATTTAAATCATAAAAAAGGCCAAGCATTGCTTAGCCTTTTTTATGATGGTAATTGTGTTTATTTAGCTGTTGGAGTCTCTCCGGCAGCATTTTTAATTTCACCTTGTTTGTATATTTCTGGATTCAAAAACTCGTCATACTTGGCACGCATGTCTTCAGATTCAGATTGCAATTCAAGCTTCATTTCATCTAAAATTGCTTGTTGCGCCATTGCGTAACTATAAGCC
>VEQB01000026.1 GCA_018883485.1 Bacteroidota bacterium | reverse complement strand
GCCCTACACTGGTTGGCTAGTCGTTGCCTTATTCAAGAAATATTCTCACATCAAAAATTGGCATTAACCAAAAATGAATTTAACCAACCTAGCCTATGGGTTAATGAGGAACCTTGGTTTATTTCTATTACGCACTCGGCAAATATGGCCGGCATTCTTGTGAGTAAAAGGGAAGCAATTGGCATAGATTTAGAAAAAATTGATAACCGCATAAACCGCGTTTGTAAGAAATTTATGAATGATGCAGAAATGACTTTTGCCGGACAAGAAAATCAAATAATCGAAAAAACTTTAATCTGGAGTGCCAAAGAAACCTTATTCAAATTATATGGGCAAAAGGAGCTAGATTTTAAATTACATTTGTTAATTGAACCCTTCCAAATCAATGAAAATAAAGGCCTTTTCTATGGAAACATTTGTAAAATCCTTCCAAGCAGTCGTCAAATCATTTACTACGAGTTATTAGATAATATTGTACTTACCTATACCCTAAAATCTCATGAATAAAATAGAACATATTGGCATTGCCGTGGCAGATGCCAAAAAATCGATAGCAATTTTTAACGGGCTTTTTAATAGCCAACCCTACAAACAAGAATTGGTAGAAAGCGAGCAAGTAGAAACTTACTTTTATCAAATAGGGCCAAATAAAATAGAGCTATTGCAGGGCTTAACGGAAGATTCTGCTATTGCCAAGTTTATTACTAAAAAAGGAGAAGGCATTCATCATATTGCTTTTGCGGTAGACGATATTGTAGCGGAACTTGCCCGTTTAAAAGCAGAAGGTTTTCAATTGATTCACGAAACACCTAAAAAAGGTGCCGACAATAAACTCATTGCCTTTGTGCATCCTAAAGATACAAACGGAGTTTTAATAGAACTTTGTCAAGAAATTGGCTAATTAGTAATTTATTTCATCCCATAAACTCTGAAATTCATTCCTAGTTTTAAGGTCTTTACTGTCTTTTAATTGGTTCAAACCGGCCTCTAAAATACTGCTTGCTTCTGCTGCTTTACCATAGGTAAACAAAAGTAAAGCCAACTGGTACTTTGCCGGAATATGCTTAGGATCAAGTTCTAATACCTTTTTGAACCAAGCTTCTGCTGCAACCAAATCTGCAGAGCCTAGGTATTCCAAACCAATGGCATAATTAACAAATGTATCTTCGGCATTTTCCGCCTGCATTTGTAATAGTTTTTGTAAACGTTGTTCCTTCATTTCAAATTCTCAACTATTGGCTTATTTTTGCCCACCCAAAAATAAGAAGAAAATGACATTAAAGTTTGTCATCACGCAAAACATCTATTAACATGAAAGTATTGGTTTGTATTAGCAATGTTCCCGACACTACCACCAAGGTAACATTTACAGAAAACAACACAAAATTTAACACCCAAGGTGTTCAGTTTATTATTAACCCTTATGATGAATTAGCGCTTACCAAAGCACTAGAATTAACAGAAAAATCTGGGGGCACAGTAACCGCCATTACGGTAGGTTTGGCCGATGCAGAACCTAGCATACGCAAAGCGTTAGCCATAGGCGCGCATGATGCTGTAAGGATAAACGCCGAACCACTTGATGCTTTTTTTGTGGCTGCAGAAATTGCCAATTATGCTAAAAGCGAAAACTTTGATTTGATATTAACCGGAAGAGAAAGTATTGATTATAACGGCGGTTTGGTAGGCGGCTTGCTCGCAGAAATGCTCAACATGCCTAGTGTTAATGTTATTACTGCCATTGAGGTAGAGGGCAGTTTGGTGAAAATGGAAAGAGATATTGATGGCGGAAGAGAAAAATTAGAATGCAATTTACCTTTAGTAGTGAGTGCGCAAAAAGAACTTACAGAGCCACGTATTCCTAATATGCGCGGTATTATGGCAGCGCGAACCAAACCTTTAAAAGTAGTTGAAGCCAGCAGCGCTCAAGCAAATTCACAAACTTTAAGTTTTGAGCTTCCTGCTGCTAAAGGTGCTTGCAAACTAATTTCGGTAGAAGATGCCGGACAATTAATAGATTTATTACACAACGAAGCTAAAGTTATCTAATTTAAAATAAGAAGTAAAATGAATATTTTAATATACGCAGAAAATCAAGAAGGCATTTTTAAGAAATCAGTTTTTGAAGCTGTTGCCTATGCCAACCAAGTAAGCGCAGGAAACGGCGAAGTAATTGCTGTTTCTGTTGGAAAAGTTGCTGATGAAAAATTGAATGAGCTAGCTAAATATGGAGCAGATAAAGTTTTAAATTATAACCAAGATTACTTAGGTAATTTTAATGGTGAATTATACAGTAAAGTAATTGCCCATGCAGCAAAAAACTGCAACGCTTCTATTGTGGTAATTTCAAATACCTACTCGGGTAAAATGGTAGCACCTAGGGTTGCTGCACAATTAAACGCAGGTATTGCCAGTGGCGTAATTTCTTACCCAGAGGTGAATGGCGGATTTAAAGTGAGAAGAGGCGTTTTCTCTGGTAAAGCCTTTGCCGATGTGGCCATAAACACTTCTGTGAAAGTTCTAGCCTTAACACCAAATTCTTTCAATATTGTGGAAGCCAACAAAACTGCGGCTATTGAATTGGGAGATGCTGGTTTAAGTGCTGCGGATGCCAAAACAAAATCTATTGAAGTAGCCAGAGCCAGTGGTAAAATTCCATTAACCGAAGCCGAATTAGTTGTAAGCGCAGGTAGAGGAATGAAAGGTCCAGAAAACTGGCATATGGTAGAAGAATTAGCCGATATCTTAGGCGCTGCCACAGCTTGCTCTAAACCAGTAAGTGATATGCATTGGAGACCACATAGCGAACATGTGGGCCAAACAGGTATTACCATTAAACCTAACTTATACATTGCTATTGGCATTAGCGGAGCCATTCAACATTTAGCTGGCGTTAGCTCGAGTAAAGTAATTGTGGCCATTAATAAAGACCCAGAAGCGCCTTTCTTTAAAGCAGCAGATTATGGTATTGTAGGAGATGCATTTGATGTATTGCCTAAGATTACTGCCGCGGCCAAAGCCTTTAAAGCCAAAGCCTAAAAGGCAATGCCAGAGGCCAGAGGCTAGTGGCCAGAAGCCATTATAAACTTCGGGGATATTTTGTGCTTGCTTCGTGCTACAATTTTACTTACTTCGTTTTTTGGTAAACCTACATGAATGAAGAGGGTAAAACTATCTATAGCAGGACTTAGTACAGGACAAACAAGTGGCTCTTACACACTTATATTGGCAGAAGAAAACAGTAGAAGGAAACTACCGGTAGTAATTGGCAGTTTCGAAGCTCAGGCAATTGCCATTGAGATTGAAAAAATTGTGCCTTTTAGGCCAATGACGCACGACCTATTTGTGAATTTCTTTAACCTCTTCGACATTACCATGCACGAAGTGGTTATTTATAGTTTAAGCGAAGGCGTTTTTCATGCAAAAATGATTTGCGAATTTCAGGGGGAAGTTAAAGAATTAGATGCCCGAACCTCCGATTCAATTGCGTTGGCCGTACGTTTTAAATGCCCTATCTATACTTATGAAGATATTATGGATGCTGCCAGCATAGAATTTAATGACGATTTGCACGAAGCCGCAGAAGCTACTGTACAAAAAACAAAAGCTAAACAAGAACCAGAACCTACAAGGGAATATACCAAAATGACCCTAGATCAATTGCATGCCATGCTAGAAAAATCTCTTTCCATAGAAGATTATATAACTGCGGCAAAAATTCGCGACGAAATACAACGAAGAGAAAAATAACATGGAACAATACTCCGGCATTCTTGGCATCCTATTAATTTTAGGCATTGCCTTTCTGCTTTCTAATAACCGTAAAGCTATTAATTATAGATTGGTGTTTAGCGGCCTTGCTATTCAAACAGGTTTAGCCCTTTTTATTCTGAAGACAAGTGTTGGTTCAAACCTATTTGCCTTTGTTGGAAAAAAAATTGAAACACTGTTACAGCTAGCAGATAAAGGTGGTGAATTTGTTTTTGGCGGACTCATAAAACCCGAGTTGTTAAAGCCAATTTTTGGCGATCAATACAGCTTTCTTTTTATGTTTAAAATTATGCCAACCATCATCTTTGTGGCGGTATTGGTAAGCATGGCCTATCATATTGGGTTAATGCAGCGCATTGTTTCCTTTTTTGCCCGCATTGTGCATACACTTATGCAAGTGAGTGGTAGCGAGGCCCTATCTAATGTAGCCAGTGCTTTTGTTGGGCAAGTTGAGGCCCAAATTATGATAAAGCCTTATATTAATACCATGACCATGAGCGAGCTTCTAGCCAGCATGAGCGGAAGTATGGCGTGTATTGCAGGAGGTGTAATGGCAGTGTATATACAAATGGGTGTGCCTGCCCCTTATCTATTAGCGGCAAGTATTATGGCGGCCCCAGGTGCCTTGGTAATTTCTAAAATTGTTTGGCCAGAAACCGAAGAATCTCCCACCAAAGGCAAAATAAAACTAGAAGTAAAAAAAGTGCATGCTAATTTGTTAGATGCAATTAGCCATGGTGCCTCAGATGGCTTAAAAATATCACTTAATGTTATTGCCATGTTAATAGGTTTCATTGCTTTAATTGCACTGGCAGATATGGCACTTCTAAAGTTAAGTCAGCTACCACATTTTCTATTTACACAATTTGGCATACCAATAGATGCAAGCGGTTTGAACCTAAGTTTGGATAAAATTTTTGGTTCTTTCTTTTCTCTTTTCGCTTGGGCAATGGGCGTGCCGCAACAAGATATTCAAGCAGTAGGTTCGCTAATGGGCAATAAAATGGTGATTAATGAATTTGTAGCTTATGCTAAATTATCTCCCATGATTAGCGCCAATGTTTTAAGTCATAAAGCCGTAGTAATAGCAAGTTTTGCCTTATGCGGTTTTGCTAATTTTAGTTCTATTGCCATACAGGTAGGTGGTATTGGAGAACTAGCTCCAGCACGCCGTTCAGATTTAGCTAAACTAGGTTTTAAAGCGCTAATTTGTGGCACCTTGGCTTCTTACTTAAGTGCTACACTTGCTGGAATAATGTTATAAGCTGGGCGGCAAATCTGGAAACTCTTGAATAGGTTCAAAATTACCTAAGCCATTTAATTGGTACAGCATGTGCTCTAGGCCATTACTAATAAACAAATAGGGCACATTAAAAACCATGTTATAAGTACAAATTTGCATAAGTGTTTCCTTATTTAGTTTTACTTCTGGCGCCTTGGTTTCTATAAGCATAAAGGCATGCCCTTCTCTACTAAAAACGAGTATATCAAAACGCTTTTTGCGCGTATTAAATTGCAGTTCTTTTTCTACAGCAAGCAAAGAAGCTGGGTAGTTTTTGGTTTGAACCAAAAATGCAATTACATGCTGCCTAACCCATTCTTCAGGTGTTAATTTTATCCAGCGTTTTCTTATAGGATCAAAAATAAGTTGGGCATTGGCCTGCTTTGAAACTCTAAAGGTGTACTCAGGAAAATTGAGCTGCATACTTACAGCTATTTAATAATGGCAAAATTACCGCGCTGCATTTCACCAGTTGTCAAATCCTTCACGGTAAATAAGTAAACACCGGTAGTAAGTTGGGTTTTGCTTTCACTTAGCACATCCCAAGCATGCTCGCCACCGCTCATGGTTGTCTTTTCTATATTACCATAAGTTGCAGACCAACCAATCCCTTCCCCTTTATAAGTTGCTGCATCGTGGTTCATGGTTGCCACTAAATCGCCACTACTGGTATACACATGAATTTCGGACTTAGCAGGCAGGTTATAAAAATATAATTTCCTGGTTCTTGAAGTTGTGCCATCCCAAGCCGCAGAAGTATTATAAGGATTGGGATATACTCCAACTTTCTTTGCGCCTGTTTTAAATTCATTAGTAAGTGCACCCGGAAATGCACGAGTTTCATTTTCGGTAAAAGAAGATTCTAGAGGCTCTACATCAATGCGCTTATCGCCTTGGTCGAATGCCGTTACAACTACTAAATATTGCCAACCATTAGAGACATTATCTAAAGTGTATTTATAATAATACTTTGTGGTATCTCCTTCAAAAGTTACAGGTTCTTTTAGGGCAATGGCATCAAAACCATTGTTGAACCCAACGTCATTTCCCGCAGAATCCCACTGGCCAATTCTGTTAGCATCTTCAATAAGGTTCAGCTTTAAATCATCGCCTAAATTAGAACGATATACACGATACCCTTCAAAGTCTTGCAAACGAGAAATGGGATCCACAGAATACTCTGCCGACTTATCCCAATACACTTCAATTTTGTTTTCACTTGGCACCACTTTAGATTTCGGAGAAGTGGGAGGTTCAGACAATAAATACCTATCTAACTTACCATTGGCATTTAAGTCTAATTCTGGAAGGTAAACGCCATTTTCATTTACATCTTCACCTAAGTAAGTGGTTCTTGTTCTTTTAAGCGAGGCAATTAATTCTGTTTCCGAAGCTGGTGAAGTATAAATATAAGAACTCGATGGCGGCAAATAGGTTAACGGCTCGCGTTGTTTGGCACAAACAAAAGCAATGGTGTAAGTAAATGATTCTCCAGGCTCAACACTTACTAAAGGTCCATTCGATATTAATTGCAACCAATTGGCTAGCACCCCAGCAATAGGACCATCACCAGCAAATAAGATGGTTGAATCAATATTAGTACTTAATTTTTCATAGCGTTCTTGCTCGCTACCAGGTGTATTCCATGGCGTGGCAATGGAGTTAAAATTCCAAAAATTATAATTTAAACGTGGAGCCGGAAGGCCGGCTTTTAAAAAGGTATCTGGTTTATTAGGGTTAAAAAACATGCCACGCCAATCCATTCCTAAAAATTGAATAGCACCATAAGATTTGGTGAAGTCTATGTCATCCCCAAAACTTTGGTAGGCATAAAACGACATATACTCTTTGTTAATCCCATTTCTTCCTTTATTAAAAAAGGCGGTTCCTGCATCGCGCGTATAATTTACATTGCGCACCACCATATCTGCAAAGGCTCCTAAATACACAGAATCCCAGCGGTTATTTGAGGCGTTTTTAATGGTATAGTTGCAAATCACAAAAAAATCTGCAAAGGGAAAATTCCAAGCATAAGTTTCCAAATTAATAACGGCGCCAAGTGGATTTTGGTGACCCGAAATAGGAACAGAAGTTCCTGGTATTACTACAAAAGAATCTGTTTGGGTAATTAAAAAATCTTGGTGCGAAATGGCAGAGCTAGAATAGTTACTACTACTGGTTAGTTTAGAGCGCTCTTTAATAGAACTCAACTGGGTAATTTCAAAACCTTGTCCGCCCGTGCTATAACCTGCGCTGGCATCTACAGAGCTCGTACTCACACGCACTTGCCCATCTACAATGGCGCCAATCCAAATTCCTGCTTCAAACAAATGCTCAATACCAGAGCCACGAGGGAAAGCAAGAGAAGGTGGGCCTTGGGTGTTACTTCTTACGGTTGGCCTACCAAAGGTGCCAAAATTATTAACGGTTAAACCCATTCTACCTACATTGGTAAAGCGGCTTTGCGCAGGCACTTGAGCTTGGCTCAAATAGCACAATAAAAGAAATAAATTTAATAAAATATAACGCATAAAATAGATTACAAATATGGTATAATATGTCTAATATCCTTAAGGTTTAAAGATTCTTAGAATATTAATTCTGTAAAAATATTTTTATAAAGTTATCCTACTATTAAATCCACCCAAGTAAATTTTTATTTGCAGATAAAAGTCTATTTTCGTAGCGCAAAAATTAATTTTATGAAAAGAATTCTTCTAAGTTTTAGCCTTATTGCCCTTGTATTCCTTGCAAAGGCTCAAAATCCTTATCCAATTGTGCCAATTGACACAGTTCAATTTGTAAACTCATCCAAATTGAGTGAAACATTTCCTAATGATTCTTCAGATTATATTAACCCATTTTTCAAGAATTCAACTTATAGAGATACCGTAAGATTTGAAGGTATTGTATTGTTTGATCCAAGATTTTATGGGTTAAGTGCCTCCAGAAAAGCAACTGTATTAATGGCCGACACCAATGGTGGCCCATGGAAAGGTGTAGAAATTATGTGTGAACCTGCTGGAACAGGCAAAACCTTGGCGCAATTACTTATCGAAACCAAGTTTTATGACAATTTAAAACCAGGTAATAAAGTAAGAGTTACTGGTGTTATTAGAACTTTTAGCGGATCCGCCCCAGCATGAACAAAACAAGGACAAAGCCAAGTAAACATCATTTCTGCTAGCCCACTTTGGGACAACGGAGTTGAGTTGATTGACTTAAATACCAATAAGGTTAATCCTATAGAATTAAAAGTTGATTCATTGATGACTGGCAATGCAAGTGCGGGTCAGGTACAACAAAAACTAAGAGGCGAAAAATATGAAGGGTCTTATGTTGAATTAAAAAATGTTACAGTATTCACTCGCCAAGCTAGCGGAAGCCGTTGGTTCTGGAGTGTGGCTGATGAGGCTGGAAATGCGATTGATGTGGGAGATTTCTCTGGTTGGTTTAGGAACGATAATAACGCGGATAGTTCTTTACCAGCAGGAAGATTTACACCACCTCTAATTGGTACACGTTTAAGTTTTATTAGAGGTGTAATTGTAGAAAGTGCCATTAGCGGCCAATACAGATTTACCATTAACCCATTAATGCCTGGCGATGTTGGCCCATCTAGTTACACCCCTCCTACCGTGGTTAGTCGCGAACGCCAACCAATAATTGCAAAATCTACCGATTCGGTTGCAGTAGTTGTAAAGGTTCAACAAGGAACCACAAGAGTGAATACTGTTAGATTATTTCATACTGTAGGTTACAGCAGCACCACCTTTGATTCTATTACGCTAACTAGAAATGTATTCCCTAATGATACCATGGTTTGGTTTGGTTATATCCCTGCTAGAGCCAATGGTTCAGTGGTAAAATACTTTGTAAGACCAACAGATATAAATGGAAGTTTTACTTCTTCTCCAGATGCTTTTGGTACATTTAACGCTTATGTAGTTAAAGATAACGGCATATCAACCATTCAAGATTTACAATTCTCGCCTTATCCTAATAACCAAACAATTTGGAATAATGATTCTATTAGTGGGGTTGATATCCGTGGGGTTGTAACCGCAACTGCCATGACACAAGGAACTACCAATATCTTAACTATTCAAAACGGAACTGATG
The DNA here is from genome assembly GCA_018883485.1 of Bacteroidota bacterium. GTDB lineage: Bacteria > Bacteroidota > Bacteroidia > UKL13-3 > UKL13-3 > B1. The sequence continues at coordinate 3,984 of VEQB01000026.1, read as the reverse complement.
TAAATAGTGCCATCATTGTAAACAGAAGACTAAATGATCCAACTGCTACTTGGAGAGTAGGAGATTCAGTTTCTTTAACTGGCTTTAGAGTGATAGAAAGCTTTGGTATGACAACCTTAAATAATATTGCAGGCACAAGAATAAGCACAGGCGCAACGCTTCCTAATTTTGTTACCATGCCAATAGACACTATCGCTGCCATTTCTGCAAGTGCTGCGCGCAGACCAACACTGGCGCCTTATGAAGGCATGTTAATGAAATTTGATAGTGTATATGTAGTAAATCCTAATGCGGATGCTCCAGGCAATTTTGGTGAATTCCTAATAAACAGTGATAGCACTAAAACTACAGGCTTACGTATAGATGATATTAGCACTCGCTTACCAGATAACTTCAACGTAAACTTGGTTAAAAACCAATTTATGAGCAGTGTAAAAGGTATCTTTACCTTAACCTTTAGCAACTGGAAATTGCAACCAAGAGATAGTAATGACTTAGATTTCTCTGGCGCACCAGATACCGAAAAACCAGTAATTACCTTATTGGGTAAAAACCCTGATTCAGTTTTAGTGAATACTTCTTATGTTGATCCTGGAGCAACCGCCTTAGATAATAAAGATGGTGATATTACTTCAAAAATTATGAAGTTTGGAACCGTTGATAGCTCTAAAGTAGGAAGCTTCCTCATCCTATATACAGTAAAAGATAATGCAGGCAATAGAGATACTATTACAAGAACAGTAATTGTATATACTAAAGTAGGTATAAATGACAATGAGTTAGTATTTGCAAATGCTTTAATTTTCCCTAACCCTGCTCAAGAAACTTTACATATCAATGTAAGTGGTTATGCAACCTTACCATTAACAGTTTCTATAGCAGATATCAGCGGCAGAACCTTGTTTACAGAAGCTTTCCATAGCAAGCAAGTAAATACTGCCATTTCTACTAGCCAATTAAACAATGGCATTTACTTCTTGAACCTAAGCACAACTAGTGGTAGCAAGACCATCAAATTTGTGGTGAATCACTAAGATATATTAGCAAATTTTATAAGCCTCCTCGGATAAAATCGAGGGGGCTTTTTTTTGCTTAACCGTTTACAAACGCTTACAAACGTATACCATACGACTAGACTAAAGTTGCCGCTTTACATTTGATTTAACATTTTAAAATACAAACCACTTAATTGTTAAATTTATGACAAACCTCAGAAACAGCGTGCGCCTTATGGGGCACCTCGGGCAAAATCCCGAAATCAAAACCACCAACACCGGCAAGAAAGTAGCCAGCTTCTCTTTAGCCACAAACGAATCTTTTAAAGATGCCAATGGCAACAAAGTAACAGAGGCCATGTGGCACTCTATTGTTGCTTGGGGTAAACAAGCAGAATTCTCGGAAAAGTATTTAGAGAAAGGCAAAGAAGTTGTGATTGAAGGAAAACTTTCTGTAAGAAACTATGTAGACAAAACCGGCACCAAAAAGTATGTGACAGAAATTTTAGTGAACGACATCCTTATGGTTGGCCCTAAAGAAAAGAAAGCTTCTTAAAACCTCCTGCAACCGGTAGGCCTTTTCCGTGAGGAGAAGGCCTATTTTTATGTTATTTATATTAACACTTTTTAGATAAAAAAATATACATTTATTTACAAAATATTGATTATGTTTGCATTGTAATTGGTATAACTTGTGGATACAATTAAACCCAAAGCACGCAAAAAACGAATTAACAACCCTAATTTTGAACTATAATTATGAACCAGATGAGCACAGACGTAAAAGAAAAATTAAAGGCATTACAACTTACCATAGATAAGTTAGATAAAACTTACGGTAAGGGAACCGTGATGCGCATGAGCGATCAAAAAGTAGATGACATGGAAGCCTTATCTACAGGTTCTCTCTCTTTAGATATTGCCTTAGGAATTGGCGGTTACCCTACAGGTAGAATTATAGAAATATATGGACCAGAATCTTCTGGTAAAACCACCTTATCTATGCATGCCATTGCAGAAGCCCAGAAAAAAGGAGGTATTGCAGCTTTCGTAGATGCAGAACATGCCTTTGATAGAAACTACGCAGAGAAATTGGGTATAGATATTGAAAACCTCATTATCTCTCAGCCAGATGATGGAGAGCAAGCTTTAGAAATTGCAGATGCTTTAATTCGCTCTGGAGCAATTGACATTATTGTTATTGACTCTGTAGCAGCACTAGTGCCTAAAGCAGAACTAGAAGGCGATATGGGTGAAAGTAAAATGGGCTTGCAAGCTAGATTAATGAGCCAAGCTTTGCGTAAGCTTACAGGTACCATTAATAAAACTGGTTGTATTTGTATTTTCATTAACCAATTGCGCGATAAGATTGGTGTTATGTTTGGCAGCCCAGAAACTACAACAGGTGGTAACGCTTTAAAATTTTACTCATCAGTAAGGTTAGACATTCGCCGTATTGGCCAACTAAAAGATGGCATGGATATTATAGGAAATAGAACCAAGGTAAAAGTAGCCAAAAACAAAGTGGCTCCGCCTTTCCGCACCGTAGAATTTGATATTATTTATGGAGAGGGAATTTCTAAATTGGGCGAAACCATTGACTTAGGAGTTGACCTAGAAATCATAAAAAAATCAGGGTCATGGTTTAGCTATAATGAAACAAAATTGGGTCAGGGCCGCGATGCCGTTAAACAGCTCTTAACCGATAACCCAGAGTTATGCCAAGAAATTGAAGGCCTAATTAGAGCCAAAGCCACCGGAGGAGAAATATTTAAATCCAAGGCCGGCGATGCAGAATAGTTAAGCTTTATATTTGATTGATTACAAGAGAAAGCCCGATTCGCTTTGCGAATCGGGCCGTATTCTTTTTAATGAAGTCTTTCTAATACTTTTGGAAGGTAGACAATAAGTAAATATGCAATTCCAGAAAAACCAATTAAATCAATAATAAAAAAAACATGTTTAGCCCATTTCCTTGTGACGGGAAAAACACCAAACAACAAGTTCTTATGCTTTTCCATTTCTACGAAATCTAAATAATATTTTTGATAGAAATACAAGGCTATGGAAATGGCAAGAAATAAATATTGAACTATTAAGATTAATTTAGACCTACCTAAAAGCCCAAAACCCAATAAAAGAATTATTCCGAAAATTGCTAATTTAACAATGTTAATTGATTTTGAATTTAGCATAGACTTACTTAATTAGCACAATCTTCTTGATGCAATAAAATCCAATTTTGCAAAAATATATTACCACTAGGCAAACAACTTGGATAAGAAGCATCAGCTGAATTTACACAAGTTAATAATGGTAGGCCACAAACCGCAACAGATACAGCGGCAGCTGGTCCTGTTAATATTATTCCTGCAGCGCAACACGCCACAAATCCACCTAAACAATTATTTATCGCTGCATCATACGCCTCACATCCTGCTTTTGGTCTGAACCCTAAATCATAAAATAACTTGTTAGATAAAAAAATGTTTCCCTCATCTCCAGTCTGGTCAATTAAATTTGCCAGATAAGCATGGTTACTTGTAAAATTTAAATAATTACTCATAGCATATTCAACATCATCAAATTCAGAATTACTTTGAATCAAATTAAACTTTTCAGAGTCAGAGAGCTCGGTTGAATCTAAAATTGAATAAAAAAACAATAATCGGCTTGATTTAGTGAGGTGATTGCATCAATAACCGAAACAATATTAGAACTTAAATTAGTGAGATCTGCCGTGGTTGTAGAGTCAATCAAAGATTCGACTTGAACAATATTTTCTGAACCTGATTTAGAAATACTAATTATTGTTTTTTCCTTACAACCATTTGAAATTCCCAAAAAAATAAAAATTACAATTAAAAGGGAGTGAAGTTTGATGATTCGCTTCATAATTTAATTTTTTTAAACGAATTTAAAAAACTGTAAAATACAATACAATAGATAATAAATTAATTCACTAAATAAAATCCATAAGCCTTTATAT
>VEQB01000349.1 GCA_018883485.1 Bacteroidota bacterium | reverse complement strand
TGGTCATACTGTTACAGCTGCCGTAATGAATACCAGTAAGCATAGGGTTAATTTAAGCGATATTCCAGAAACTGTAAAAAATCTTGCTACCTGGCATTTAATAAACATTCAAAATCATATAACACCGCTGGGAGCTTTGGGAAATTTGTTTCGCAGAGATTCCTATATTTTAAGTAGGTTCAAGCAGCCCCTTTTTGAAGATTTACTAAAGCAGTTGTTACAGAAAACTGAATTTGACCTTATTATTTTTGAAAGCCTACAATCTGCGGTTTATATTAATAAAATTAAGCCCCTTACAAAGGCTAAATGTTTACTTAGAAGCCATAATATTGAACACCATATTTGGCAAGAACAAGAAAAGCTTGAGCCCAATTTTTTGAAACGTTGGTATTTAAGGGTTCAAACCAAACGACTTAAAAAGGAAGAGCTTAAACTTACCCAACAAATGGATGGCATACTGGCTATTTCGAAAGCAGATGCAGAAAGTTATAAAAGTTTAGGAATACACATTCCTATTTTGTACTACCCTGTAGGTTTTGAATTAATGATGCCATCTAATATACCTAAACCCCATACTGCTAAAGTATTTCATTTGGGTAGTATGGATTGGATGCCAAACCAAGTGGCAGTTACGTTTTTCTTGGATGAAGTTTGGCCATTGGTAGTAAGAGAAAGAAATCTCATTTTTGAAGTTGCCGGTAGAAATATGCCCGCTCATTTTAGCAACCTAAAACAGGAAGGGGTTAGTATTAAGGGCGAAGTTGAAGATGCGGCGCAATACATACAAGAAAATGGAATTATGGTAATCTCCCTTAAATCTGGAAGTGGTATGCGTGTAAAAGTAATGGAAGGCATGGCTTTAGGCAAATGCATTATTAGCACTAGCAAAGGAATGGAAGGAATAGCTGCCGTGCCCAATAAGCACTTTATTTTAGCAAATACACCAACAGAATTTAAAGACGCTATTCTTCATTTCACAGAAAACCTTAAAGAAGCAGACAATATTGGTTTAGAAGCACGTAAATTTGCTACCGAAGAATTTAATAACAAGAATATTGTGGCTAACTTAACAAATTTTGTAGCACAGTTAAATAAAGACTAAGAATGGGCTGGATAAAACAAATACGCAATACAATTGGCACTTACTTGTTGCAAGGCATGGCGGTAAAAAAAACACATACTGCGCAAGCATTACCAGCCTACAACAGCATTCATGAAATTGGGATTGTATACGATGCAGGCAATAAAAAACAAGAAGAGCAGGTTAACAAAATTGCACAAATCTTGCGCAGTGAAGGTAAAAAAGTAATGACATTGGGTTTTGTGAACGCGCCAAAACTACCCTATCAAAATAAATTTCATATTTCATCTGAATATTATTGGCAAGAAACCCTAACCTTTTTTAACCTTCCAGAGAAGGCTAAAATTGGAAGATTCTTAGAATCTGAATTTGATTTATTAATGAACCTTTTCTTTGAAAAGGAATTGCCACTACAAGCTATTGCGGCGTTAAGTAAAAGTCGTTTCTCTATGGCTGCAAACCTTTCTAAGGCCTTGCCCTATAATGATGTGCTAATTGATACTGGCAACAATAAAGACATTGTAAACCTTGCTATGCAAATGATTCACTACCTTAAAGTCTTGCATAAATCATGAGTGAATTGGTTGAAAACTTACCTTTAATGGAGCATTTTTACACCTTGCAAGGTGAGGGCGCCCACAGCGGAAAAGCAGCCTATTTTTTGCGACTTGGAGGTTGTGATGTGGGCTGTGTTTGGTGCGATGTAAAAGAAAGTTGGGACGCGAATCTTCATCCTAAAGTTGCCATTACAGAAATGCTAAAATTTGTTAAGGAGGCTAATGCTCCAATTGCAGTAATTACTGGTGGCGAACCCTTGCTACACCAACTCAATGCCTTAACCGCTTTACTACAGCAGCAAGGTATTGCAACTCATATAGAAACCTCTGGTTCTAGCCCTTTAAGTGGCCAATGGAACTGGATAACCTTATCGCCTAAAAAGTTTAAAGCCCCCTTAACAGAACTGATAGAAAAAGCCAATGAACTTAAAATTATAGTGTATAATAAAAGTGATTTTGAATGGGCAGAACAATATGCTGCACTGGTTTCTAAATCTTGTAAATTATACCTGCAACCAGAATGGGATCAAAGCGATAAAATGTTGCCACAAATCATAAATTATGTAAAGGAAAATCCTAAATGGACTATCAGTTTACAAACGCATAAGTTTATGCAAATTCCTTAAGTTGTTCTACAATTTTTGCTACAGCTGGGCAAATTAAACTATTCTGATAGGTAATTTTCAACTTCTGCAACTGGTCGCGTTGTTGGGTATGTGGGTACTCTCTACAGGCATTAGGCCTTGCTTCATAAACTTTACAGTAATGGTCTGAACCTAAAAAAGGACAAGGCATAGTTTTAAAAATATCATCGCCATCTTCATCTCTTTTTAGGTAAGTTTCTGCAAATATGGCTGGCCTTATATTTAGCGCCGAAGCTAACCTATCAATATCTTTACTAAGTAATAAAGGCCCTGTAGTTTTGCAACAATTGGCGCATTGCAAACAATCAATTTCTTCAAAAGCGGCCTCATGTAATTGTTGCATGAGAAGGTCTAAACCTGCCTTGCGCTTCTTTTTTAATTGCTCTAAAAACTTATGATTATTAACTTTATTTTTATGCGCAATGCTTAAATATTTTTTATAAGTATCAAGCATCCGCCTTTAATTCATGACCCATTTTATCGCGCTTTGTATCTAAGTACTTTTTATTATGAGGGTTTGGTTTAACGGCCAAACCAACATTCTCAACTATTTCTATACCATAACCAATTAACCCAGCGCGCTTGGTTGGATTGTTGGTCATTAAACGCATTTTAGAAACGCCCATATCGCGCAAGATTTGCGCACCTACGCCATAATCTCTTTCATCCATTTTGAACCCAAGTTGCAAATTTGCTTCCACAGTATCTAAAC
>VEQB01000348.1 GCA_018883485.1 Bacteroidota bacterium | reverse complement strand
GCAACATGGTATTGAATTTCCATATAAAGCACCAAATTGCTCGAGGATAGAAATATTATCTATGTTTATATGAACTCCTAAAGCAACTGCCTCCTGAATTTCTTCAATGCTTACACAATTGGGTGTAAAGATGATATCGTTTGGTTTAAAGCCAGCTCTGAGTCCTAATTTTACTTCATTAATAGAAACGGTATCTAGACCACAACCTTGACTTTTTAGTAGCTTTAAAATAGCAGTATTATTTAAAGCTTTGCAGGCATATTTAACTTTTACATTCAGAGGTATAAAGGCATTCATCAAATTGTTGTATTGATGTATAATTGTGTTTGCATCATAAACATACACAGGTGCTCCAAACTTTTCGGCTACTTCAATTAAAGACAAACCGCTGCTGGTATATTGTCCATTCACTATTTCCATATTGCGCGAAAGTAGGAAAAATAGTCGATAGTCCATAGACGATAGACCATAGACTATGGAATTGATTTTACTATGGACCATGGTCTATCGACTATGGACTAATACCTTAAAGTCCGAATCCATAGTAACCCTTGCTGCCATCTGGGTTAATGCCTTCGAGGAGTATGCCTCCCTTTTTGTTTTCTAGAATATCTTTTACTTGTGTAACCGTAGATACAGCAGTTTCGCCAATTTTAATTACTACAAAGCCATTGGGTACCCCTGCTTTTTTAAGAGAGCTGCCATCGCCAACTTTTTTGACACGCACCCCATTGGCAATTTTTAATTTAAGGCGTTCTTCTCTTGGGATGGTTTCAAATTCGCAGCCTAAAACTTTATTGTTTTCAGTTTTTTCTGTGAGTGTCACGCTTGTTTTGCCTTCTTTGCTTTTTAGTGTGGCAGTAAAATCTAGTTTTGAACCTTTTCTTAATACCCCCACTAACACTTTGTCGCCAGGGCTTTTCTTACCCACTTTTTCTTGAAGTTCATTGGTGGTTTTAACAGCCTCTCCATCAATACTTACAATTACATCTTTGTTTTTTATGCCAGCGGCTTCTGCAGCGCTGTTTTCATTTACTTGCGCAACATATACTCCTTTTACTTCGCTAAGGCCTTCTTTTTCTGCAAGCTCATTGGTAACATCTTGTATTTGCACACCTAATAAGCCGCGTTGAACCGACCCAAACTTACGAAGGTCTTCTACAACTTTTTTCATTAGATTGGAAGGTATAGCAAAAGCGTAACCTGCGTATTGTCCAGTTTGAGAAGCAATGGCAGTATTTATCCCAATCAATTTTCCATCTACACTTACTAATGCGCCTCCTGAGTTTCCTGGGTTAACGGCTGCATCTGTTTGTATAAATGACTCTATAGCATATTGTGTTTCAGGATTTCTTGGGTCGCGAATAAGGTTTAGTCCACGGCCTTTTGCGCTTACAATACCAGCTGTTACCGTTGATGTTAAATTGAAGGGATTACCTACGGCCAATACCCATTCACCCACCTTCACATCATCGCTATTGCCTAGCACAGCAAAGGCTAAAGATTTTTCATCTATACGTAAAAGGGCTAAATCGGTATTTAAATCTTTGCCAAGGAGTTCCGCATCATACTCGCGTTTATCGTTTAGGATAACTTTTATTTTAGTGGCTCCATCAATTACATGGTTGTTGGTTACTATGTATCCATCTTCAGAAATTATTACGCCAGAACCAGAACCAACTCTAGGGCCTTGAGGAATGCTAAAGCCAAAAAAACCGCCGAATGGGTCTTCCATTTGATTTTGAGAAGGGTTGCTTGTTGTTACAATGTGCACAACCGTTGGGGTTACTAAATCTGCCACCTCCACAAAATTAGGTCTGCCAGGCAGGTCTGAAATACTTGTGTACTTAGCCAAATAATTTTGTGTAAATTGGGTTGTTTCATTTTTTGTGAGGAGCTTATTTACTCCAAGAGCTACCAAACCACCTAGGGTGGCAACTACTATTAAACCTAGATATTTTTTCATGTGCGTATTTTTAGAAGCAGAAATTTCAAAAATCATTCCAATGTAAATTTGACATATTTTTCTTACAAATTGTCTAACGGAAAAAAAGAGGTTAAAATTTTACCAATTAAATGTTCTATTTTGCCATTGCTGTAAAGGTAGGTAAATGCAAATTCAACACGACAAGCATCAATATTATTTTGAGAAGTTTCTTCGCAATGAAATGAAGGAGGAGGAGTTGGCTGCTTTTAGATTGCGATTGCTAGAAGATGAGGCGTTTAGAACTGATTTTGACTACTATACTGCAAATCGTAAATCTATCTTAGACGAGGAATTATTAGAATACGATGAACCTGAAATATTATTAAGAAAGCCACAGAAATGGGGTTGGGTATATGCCATTTTATCTGTTTTATGTTTGGTGTTGATTGTTGATTATTTCTTAACTGCTAGGTATTCTGAGTCGGTTCAAGCAGAAAAAAAGAGAAAGCCTTTTATTGAAAGATTTAATGTTTTTAAAACTAAAGAGGTTGATAATCTGGTTATAGAAAAGCCTGAGGAGAAGCCTAAGACAAAGCAAAAGTTGGAACTTGTGGAGACAGATACAATGGTTGGTTCGGGCATTTTTGACAAAGAGATTGAGCCCTATTTAGAAAGTGATAGAATGGGTGTTAAAGGGGATTATTTTGTTTCGGATTCATTGTTTTATGTTTTTGAGAAAGCCGACATAACAAAAAAGGTGGAAGAGTTAAAAACGCAAACTGAAAATATATGGGGAGATAGTGCTTTAGAGCTCATGCTGTTGAAATCAGCATTTAAAACTTTAGGACTTCCTAAGCGGCAATTGCTGGTAGAGTTTTGGGATTCTCCTCTACATTTTAGGGGTTACTTATTTAATGGTAAAAAGCTTGTTTTATATGATTTAGAATATGCAGATGAATTGGTGCTTGTTTTTGATGAACAAGCTAAGGTATATCATTTATATTTTGGAGATCATGAATACCATTTATTTGCAGACGAGCATATACATCAATTAGCAGAATAGTGACAAAATTTTACAAA
>VEQB01000347.1 GCA_018883485.1 Bacteroidota bacterium | reverse complement strand
GTTAAAGCCTCCATTGGTTCTGCCAGGCTTGGATATTTTTGAAGATTAACATTTCTAACCCACATGCCGTTTCTATTTAACTCCTCTTCTCTACCAAGTACAACAGTATTTGTTTCCGGTTTAATTTCTAGCACAAACATTGGCTCACCCAAGGCAATTTCTAAGCCTTTGCGCTGACCCACCGTATAAAATGGATAACCTTTATGATGTCCTAATAATTTCCCCTCCCTATTTACAAATGCGCCGCCAGCCACACTTTCTTCTAAACCCTCTACTTTACGCTTTAAAAAACCTCTGTAATCATTATCTGGCACAAAGCAAATTTCATAGCTCTCTGGCTTTTTAACTAATTCGGTAAATCCCCTATCCAAAGCCATTTGTTTTATTTCCTCTTTATGAAAGCCTCCTAAAGGGAAACGTGTTCTTGCTAAACTTTCTTGTGTAAGACCCCACAAAACATAACTTTGGTCTTTATGGTGATCGAGGCCTTTGCTGATTACATAACGACCATTTTCTTGTCTAATTTGTGCGTAATGACCAGTAGCAATAAACTCACAATCTAATTGATTGGCACGTTTAAGTAAAGCTTCCCATTTAATATGAGTATTGCATAGTACACAGGGGTTTGGCGTTCTTCCAGCTAGGTATTCTTCAACAAAATTGTCAATCACAAAATCGCCAAATTCATCTCTAATATCTAGAATCATGTGGTGTATGCCGTATTGAACCGAAATGGCTCTGGCATCGTTGATAGAGTCTAAACTACAACAACCTGTTTCCTTTTTACTGCCTCCGCTATTTTGGTAATCCCAGGTTTTCATGGTAACTCCAACCACTTCGTAACCTTCTTCTGCTAACATAACAGCAGCCACTGTACTGTCAATTCCGCCGCTCATAGCGACCAATATTCTTCCTTTTTTACTCATGGGTCAAAACATTTTCGGGTAAAAAGCCCGACTGATTGAGATACAAAAATAAGGCATTTAGGTTACTCTTTCCAAACGGAAGGAAAAAGGATGTAAGCCAATGCAACTATGAGAATATTAAAAAGTACCAATACGCCCAAGTCTTTTAAAATTAAGTCCTGATCCAAGCCATCCATGGCTCTTTTGCAGGCTTTTATTAAAATAAGAAGTAAAGGAATAATAATAGGCAAACTCAAAACAGACATTAATAAGTGACTATTTCCTGCTTTAGAGGCAATGGCCGATAACATAGTAAAGGTGGCAGCAAAGCCAAGGCAGCCAAGAATAGTTGCCCCATAGTACAAAGCTTGGTGTTGAATTTCATTGCCCATCCAAAGGCTAAAGGCAATTAAACATAACACTGCTAAAAGCATGTTTAAAATAGCATTGTAAATAAACTTGGCAATTAATAAAGCTTGAGGTTTTACAATACCATGGTAATAAAGATTTTTTCCTCTACCCTCGCCAATAAAACTTTTAGCAATGGCATTAATGCTTACAAATAACATTACAATCCAAAAAACGCCATTCCAAGTATTTGGGTTCAAGACTTTAAAAGAAAGATAAACAACAAAAACAGAAGATATAACTTGTAGCAAAATGCCATTAATAGCATAGCGTTGACGCCATTCCAACGTTAGTTCTTTATAAAGTAATTGTTTTATCGCATTAAACATTGGCCTGCAAGTTACAATTTCTGCCATTTCTTTATACATTTGCCATAGATGAAAAAAATCCTGATTGCAAATAGAGGCGAGATTGCCTTAAGGGTAATGCGCAGCGCCAAAGAACTGGGCATTAAAACGGTTGCTGTTTACAGTGAGGCTGATAGAAAAGCCTTACATGTAAGGTATGCAGACGAGGCTGTGTGTATTGGTCCGCCACCTAGCAACCAAAGTTATTTATTGGGCGATAAAATTATTGAGGTAGCCAAAATGACTGGCGCAGATGCTATACACCCTGGTTATGGCTTTTTAAGTGAGAACGCCCACTTTGCAAAAAGAGTGAAAGAAGCTGGCTTAATTTTTATTGGCCCTTCTGCCGAAAGTATGGAGGTAATGGGAAGTAAAATTGGCGCTAAACAAGCTGTTTCTAAATTTAACGTGCCTTTGGTGCCGGGAACACAAGAAGCCTTAAGAGATATTGTTGAGGCAAAGAAAATTGCTGACGGTATCGGTTACCCAGTTTTAGTTAAAGCCTCTGCTGGCGGAGGAGGAAAAGGAATGCGACTAGTTAATGAAGCTTCGGAATTTGAGGAAGCTATTCGCATGGCGCAGTCTGAGGCCCTTGCTTCTTTTGGTGATGATAGTGTATTTATTGAAAAGTTTGTGGGTTCACCTAAGCATATAGAAATTCAAATTTTAGGCGATCAACATGGCAATATTGTTTACTTTTTTGAAAGAGAATGTAGCATTCAACGCAGGCATCAAAAGCTGGTTGAGGAGGCTCCATCAAGCTGTTTAACGCCTGAGGTAAGAAAAGCTATGGGTGAAGCTGCGGTAAATGTTGCCAAAGCTGCTAACTATTACAGTGCAGGTACGGTGGAGTTTTTGGTAGACCATGAGCTTAATTTCTATTTCTTAGAAATGAATACCCGTTTACAAGTAGAGCACCCGGTTACAGAGCAAATTACCGGAGTAGATTTGGTAAAAGAACAAATAAGGGTGGCCCGCGGCGAAACCTTAGGTTATACGCAAGAAGATTTAAAAATTCATGGCCATGCAATGGAATTGCGTGTTTGTGCCGAAGATCCACAAAATAACTTTTTGCCAGATATTGGTAAATTAAATACCTATAAAGTACCTCAAGGTTATGGTGTAAGGGTGGATGATTGTTTTGAAGAAGGAATGGAAATTCCGATTCATTATGATAATATGATTGCTAAATTGATAACGTTTGGAAATACCCGTGAAGATGCGATCAATCGTATGATTCGTGCCATAGAAGATTACCACATTACCGGTATAGAAACCACACTGGCTTTTGGTAGTTTTGTGATGCAACATGAAGCATTTGTTAGTGGTAATTTCGATACAAAGTTTATTGAAAAACATTTTAAACCGGAGTACCTTC
>VEQB01000346.1 GCA_018883485.1 Bacteroidota bacterium | reverse complement strand
CCTTTAAAATAGGGCTAAGGTTCATGTATTTAGCCTAATTTTGAAGAAAATTGTACCTTCTATGTACAGAGTATTAGTCTTCCTTACTATTCAATTCATCTTTTGGAGTTCGGTACAAGCCTCGCCTAAAGACTCTTTGCGCCTAGAAAAGCGAGATGGGGGTACTTATATCATTCATAGAGTGGTAAAGAATGAATCTCTTACCGCCCTTGCAAAGAGATATGGTGTGGCAGAAGCAGAATTATTAAGTAATAACCCAATGGTTACAGAGAAAGTGTATGCTGGGCAACTCTTAAAAGTACCAGTTAATACAGCTCGCTATGGCAATGTAAAAGCACCAGAAGTAAAAGCTTTAACGGCATCTCGTTTGCCTTTGGCCCAAACGCTACCTTCACCAACTAAAACAAACTCCGACCCTGCTCAAGCCACAATTGCAGCTGCAGCAGTGCCCGCAAAGAAGGAAACAGGAAAGCCCGAGGAAATAGTTAAAACATCTGATCAGTCTAATATTACAGGACCCAATGTGATAGATTTTGATTCCAATAAAACAATCTTGGCTAACGGAAAGCAAAAATTAGAACCACAGCCAATTAATAAATCTATTGCAACCTATAAAACATATGTTGTTGCTTCACCACAATCTGTGCAGCAAGTAGCCAATACTTTTTCTGTAGATGCCAATGATATAATCATTGCAAATAATCTTAAGAATTACAAATTAAAGGAAGGGCAGAAAATTAAAATTCCATTTTATGAATCTGCCTCACAGACTTCCACTCTTTTGGCAGCACAAACTGTTGCAAAACCAGACCCTAGTCCTGTTAAAAAACAAGAATCAAAACCTAAACCAGAACCAAAACCAGAACCAGAACCAAAACCAGAATCTAAACCTAAACCTAAACCAGAACTTAAACCAGAACTTAAACTAGAATCTAAACCTAAACCAGAACTTAAAATTATTAGTCCGGCTATACAGGCTTCACAGACATCTGAAAAATCTAATGAAAATATTAAAGTTGCTAAATCTTCTACTTCGCTTCAAGGAGATTCTATAACTAAAGCACGAAAAGTAAGAATCATTGCTAAGATTGCCATGTTAGATTCTGCCTATGTGCATCCTGATGGCGCAAGTTATGTTGTGTTTAACTATAAGCAAACCGATTATCAATATGATGCTTATACGATAAGACTAGCAGAAGAAAATACAATTGAATTAGAACATACTAACCAACGCCAAGGATATGGCGGTAAAGATGTTGTTCATGTTGTAAAACGTGGTGAAACTTTACAATCTATTGCAAGAAAATACCGAATTAGTGCTACTGATATTATAAATTGGAATGGATTATTGACTTATAGGGTAAGAGAAGGGCAGGAGTTGGTTATCAATAGCGCCCGTGCAGATGTATCACCTTACCAGCGCACTGTAACTTCTAAGGCAAAGATTCCAGAAAACGCCTACATATATGAAGATGTTGTAAAAGGATTAGCATTTTATGAGGAAGAAAAAGAGTTGCCTGGAGTTTATGTAAATGGTGTTGAAAAGGGTAAATTTATTTATATACTAAATAGAGATAATTATAAAGAAACTTTTGCCAGAGTATTAGGACCAATGCCTACAGGGATGCCTACAGGAACAGTTGTTTATCTTGGAAATCAAGCGGCACGAGAACTCCATTTAAACGCGGAATCTACATATGTTGAAATGTGGTTTGGGGTTTTTAAGGAAGATAAATATAAGGAAAATGAAGATGAAGCAAAGGCAGAATAAAATAAATTCGACTTTGATTGTTACACGTTTATAAAACAAGCACCTCACAGGTGCCTGTTTTTGTTTACTTCTTTTTTAAAATTAAGTAAGTTCTTAAATTAATTGAATTAAATCGCAAACTCCTAAAGTTCTGCGCACAGTAAAACCTTCGGCATAGGTAACACCTATTTCTTTGCCAAATTCTAGGCAGCGACCTCTTATAGTTTCAATAAACTCCTTACTGCTAATAGGTGTATTAGGTTCATTGGAATTAGGGTTGTAAAACTGACTCCCATAAGCCATAATACTTTCCATTTTTAAATCGAAAGTGGTTGTGATATCTACCAAAATGTGCGGCTTAGTAATTCTATCTTGAATGTAATGATATACTTGTTTTGGGCGCCAAGTTTCTTGCTTAATGCCGTTCTCCAATGTTTCTATTTTTCTCAATCCTGCTAAGAAGCAAGCTTCATGTACTAAGTTAGCGCCTTTAGCATGATCTGTATGTCGGTCTGTTTCGGCATTAGCAAATACCAGGGTGGGTTGGTATTTTCTAATCATTCGGATTACTTCTAACACATGTGTTTCGTCTTTCACAAAAAAGCCATCTCTAAAGCCTAGGTTCTCTCTATACTTTATCTTTAGAATTTTGGAGGCGGCATCTGCTTCTTGTTTGCGTAATTCTGCAGAACCTCTAGTGCCTAACTCTCCTTTTGTTAAATCTACAATGGCAGCACTATAACCTAGCGCAATATGCTTAGCAAGGGTTCCGCTGCAAGAAAGTTCTACATCATCTGGGTGTGCCCCAAAGGCCAAAATATCTACTTTATAGTTGGTCATTTACCTTTGCGTTGCTCCATGTCTTTAATTATATCTTTTACTTGGTCGGCACTAATTCGCTTAGCAATAATTTTCTTATTTTCATCCAACAAGTATAAAACTGGAGTGCTGTATATATCGTATAACTTTCTAAAGCCAGTTTCATTGTTTGGATCATATACGTTTAACCAAGGCAGCTTGTTTTCTTTTAAGTATTTAACCCAATCATTTGCATCTGGGGTTAAACTAACTCCGTAAATATCAAAAAATCTACTTGCTGGAATTGGCGTTGATTTACCCTTTTTGATTTCGGGGGCGGGGTTAAACTCTTCAAATATTTTTTTTAGTTTAGGCATTTCTTCTTTACACTTTCCGCAACCAGCATCCCAAAATACTACTAAGGAGTAATTGGCTTTAATATTATGAAGGGAATGGTAAACATGCGCTGTATCTAACATAGTTAAATTGGGGG
>VEQB01000025.1 GCA_018883485.1 Bacteroidota bacterium | reverse complement strand
GTGGTACTCGCTACTACTACATTAGCACCCCAGCAAATGGGGTTAAAAAGGTACCCACCTGCTCCAAAAGTGTTGTCTACAATTAAAGGGATTTGGTTGGCTTTGGCTATGCCCGCAATTGCTTCAAAATCTGGAATGTTAAGACCTGGATTACCGATGGACTCTAGGTAAATGGCTTTAGTCTTTTCATCGATAAGAGATTGAAAAGAGGCAGGATCATCTCCGTTAGCAAACTTTACCTGAATGCCTAAGCGCTTAAAGGCCACTTTAAATTGATTGTATGTACCACCATACAAGAAAGAAGTAGTAATAAAGTTATCACCTGCCTCAAGGATATTATTTAAGGCAATAAATTGAGCAGATTGACCCGAAGAAACTGCTAAAGCTGCCACGCCACCCTCAAGTGCGGCAAGCCTGTTTTCAAGCACCTCGGTGGTTGGATTCATTAAACGGGTGTAAATGTTACCAAACTCTTTTAGTCCAAATAGATTGGCAGCATGTGCGGTGTCGTTAAACACATACGATGTGGTTTGATAAATAGGTACAGCTCTTGCACCAGTGGCTGAATCAGGTTTCTGTCCTGCATGTAATTGAAGTGTTTCGAATTTGTGTGTGTTACTCATAATAGTTTTTTTAAAGTTTATAAATGATGAAAGTGATTTTGGGCTAAAAAAAACCCTCCCGAATGGCTTCAGGAGGGCTTTACTTGTTTCAAATGATAATGATTTCAAAAGCAATAAGGTTCCTCCCGCATGTTTGGCATACAGCAGCACATCATCATGTGTGACATCATGTGTTGGGAGAGAGATTGTATTTTTTGAAGGTTTTTTTGCATGTTAATTTATTAAAAACTGAAAATAAAAAAGCCCCGAAGGATCAGTCCTGCGGGGCTTTTGCGTTATCGTATCTTATACTATAGCATACAACAATGCTGGCCCCTTATTGGACAACACATCATTATCATATGCATCATTGTTCTGTTCATTTGTAGGTGCAAAGATTAAACATTGAAAATTATTTTGCAAATTTTTCTTTAGATGTAACATTATCTTTACGCAAGTAGTCTTGTAAAAGTGTAAGCATATAACTTGACCGAAACAGATCTAATTAGGGCATGTATAAAGAAAGACCCCAAGGCAGAAAAGCTGCTATGGGAGCGGTTTGCGCCAAAACTATTTGGCGTATGCCTCAGGCATTGTCGCACCCAAACAGAAGCAGAGGAGGTATTGCAAGAAAGTTTTATAAAAATTTTTGACGAGCTCCATCAATATCAATTTGAGGTTATTGTATTTACCATGATGTCGGGATTGGATTAGATGAAGGATCTGCCAAAGTGTATGTTTCATTACATTCCTTCATATGTCTTACTAATATTAAAGATAACTAATTAGTGTTTTCAAAAATAAATTTAGTAAAAAATATTTAAACAAAAAAGAGCCACACGACTTAGTTTCTTCCGAAACCTATTTTTCTTCCAGTCAAGATAGCCTTGGTTTTATTGTATGTTTGTTCATTAAATGAATTAATCAAAAGAAAAATGAGTTGGTCTAAATCACAAAGAGCCTTTGGTGTTTTCAAAGTTGAAGGTAAATCAATCAAAATCTATGGAACGCCAAGTAGTTATTCAACATTGAATGTAGGTGAAGAAATAAACCGAGTAGATTGGAACGGAGAAAACCTTCAAGTCTCATTGAAGAATGGGAAGGTCAGGATTTACAAGCCAAATGGGTCTTATACAAACCTGTAATCGAACGACCTGTAATTTTTTTATTTGGAATAAAAAAAGAGCAACTAAATTGCCGATCTGAAAAAATTAAGACTTCTTTTTTTTCTTAATGGTTTGAAGATAACCATGGTCTGGGTTCTTTTTAACCCATACCTTTGTAGTAATCTGGCCATTGTCAGCACGCTTTGGTAACTTCCGTGTTGTCATTGAAATAATTGTTAGAGTTAATAAATATGTGTCAAACGGTTTGGCTGCCGCTACACTCTTCGGCAATGCCCTTCTATTCGTAGTAGAGGGGCATTTTTATTACTAATATATAACACAAATATAATCAAAGAAATAGTCCTTTAATGTGTTAATTTTCAACATTCTGAATACATTTTGTTGGTGTGATAATGGACGATAATTTAAGAAGGAAAAGAAAGGACTTTAATAAAGAATGAGTGATTTGAGATAATGTTTACTTCATTACTCTTTAGGCTTCAAACAATCTAATAAGTAAATAGTAAAATCCAACAAAAGCAGTGCCCGAACTGCGTTGATTTTTGTACCATAGTCAATAGAATGTCCGTGTATCACCAAATGTCTATTGTAACTGTTTTTTGAAAAAGAAAGGTCTTTCTTATCGTAGTGCCTTGTTAGTTCATTTCGTTTTTTCAAAAATTGACTACTGATACTATTTAACAACCCTGTTTCCTTGTCTATATGACCTTTTATTTTTAAGGCTTTCACTTTCTCTCCTTCTATCTTTTCTGTATCTATATGTCGAGTGATGTTTTAAGTCCATTACATTACTCACCATTTGTTACAACAGTTTCCGTTAATAATAGTCCTTATCCCATTTATAAAATATTGGATTTAAATTACCAAATGGAGCATGCTTATGGTAAACGTTATTATTATGAATTAATGGGGCACGGATCTTCTGAAAATGCAGATTACAGACAATGGTTGTCTTTGCCATCACAAATATCCTATGTAAAAATTCCACTAGTAGCAGGGCAAACCAATTATACTGTAAGATTGGTGGCAAAAGGAAAGGCTATTGAGAGAATTATAAATGTAGAAAATACCCTGAAGTCTCAAATTAGGTATATTTATCTACCTAAATTTTAGAAAAACAATAGAGAACCAAAAACCCCCAGAAAGATAATTTCTGAGGGTATTTGACAAGTATTTAGTAGTAAATTATTGAACAATTAAGCGGCCAACTTGAGATTTATTTTCAGCACTTTTTATAAGATAATTATATAAACCGGTTTTTAGCCCTTGTAATGATAATTGTGTTTCTGTTTGTTCAATGTTTTTAGTGAGCACTTCCTTTCCAAGTTGATCTATAATTGTAATGGAAGCTCCCTCAGAAATTAAATTCTCAGAAAACAAGATAGTTAATGCTTCAGTTGCTGGATTTGGATATACCTTAATTAAATCTGTTTGCATTGCCCTTCGTAATCCGGTATTTAACTTTTGCGATGTTAATTGCACTTCGTCTAAATATAGTGTAGCCCCAGCATTCGCCAAATTAGTCTGGTCTAAATCATTTCTAAGAGTAGAAAATGAAACAATAAGGGTATCTGGGCTTGGACCAAAATCTAGGTCAATTGGATAGGAAACATACTTGTAGTTAGTATTCCAAGGATCTAGTTCTAACCTATTATCTCTGATAATACTTCCCGCTTTTTTATAGGTTAAGGTAACGCTTGCCTTTGAACTGCCAGGAGTTGTATATTTATACCAAAAGACTAGTGTGTCTTTTGTATTAGAAAACGGAAACCCACCCTCCATACTAGTTGGTGTATAATAGCCAGTACTTATTCTTGATTCCTGTACTTTTGTAAAGCTGCCATCTTCACTTAAATAGCTTTCTAATTTTATAGCATAATTTCCTTTATATTTATCGGTAGTTTTTACCGACTCCATTTTATTATCACTCTCGACATACCAATTCTTGGGAGTTTCAATATCAACGGAAGTCCAATTCTCAAAATTACCATTTAATTGCGCAGGTTGATTAACTATTCCGGTTAAGGAGATATTGTCCAGTTGTAACATGCTTCCTTCTATGGCAATGTCATTAAAAACGTTGCTAGATACTGCTCCAAAAATCATTGAGTCTGGAGTTTGAGTAAGTGCTGGCGTAAAAGTGTAGTTAAATTCTTTGTAAGAGGTTTGTTGCCCACTTATAAAATAAAAATATGCACCTATATTAACGCCATTCTTAGAAAATACAACCAAAATAAAGGCAGAATCACCTAACTTAACATCGTGTTTAAAATAACCCCTTAGGCCAGTAGGTTTTTCGTTAATTGGCATGCCTCCATGCCAAATTCTTGGGTCTCCATCTTCACCTGTTAGGTTAGCAAAGTACCCTGGTTGTTCATCCTCTAATGCCGACCGTCTTTTTGTTGTTAAACGTATGGCATAATTGCCACTTTGAGCATCATTTACTCGCTCACAAGTGCCTAAGTCGGCAAGTTCTGGACGCTCTAATGATGAGTTCACATAGCCTGTAGGCGTTAAGATTGATTGCTTTTCCCACGTTTCAAAATTACCATTTGGAATAGCCTGCTGAGACCACAAATTACCCTGAGCTACTAATAATAGGCTCAAGAACAATAGCAATTTAAAGAAGTAAATTTTTTTCATGATTATTTAAATTATATGCAAAGTTTAATAGGACTTTATAAACCAGAAAAGATAAAAATCACAGAATAAACTAATTTAAGTCATGTATATTTTTAAAACCATATTATTCATAAGCTGCTTTCATAACCTAAAATCGGTTAATAAACTTGCACATTAAAGTATATTAATATATTTGAACCCAACAATATGGCAATACCGAAACTAAGTTTAATTATTTCCGTGTATAAAGATGTGTTGGCGCTTGATCTTATTTTAAGAAGTGTTCACCGGCAATCTTACAATGGAGAATTGGAGGTAATAATAGCAGAAGATTGCGAGGGTGAAGAGATAAAAACGCATATTAAAGAATGGCGAAGCAAGTACCCATTTAACATACTACATATTCATCAACCAGATATTGGATTTAGAAAATGCAAAGTTCTAAACGAAGCTATCCGCAAGGCAAATTCAGATTATTTACTATTTATAGATGGTGATTGTATATTACATAAACACCTTATTAAAGAACATTTGTTAGCTGCACAAAAAGGTCATGTGGTTTATGGAAGAAGAGTAATGCTTTCTGAGTTTTTAACCAAACAATTTTTAGCCAGCAAGAACTTTCATTTACTTAATTTTGTGATACTTTTTCTAACAGGTTGTAAAAGATTGGATGCTGCCCTATATTATCCCTTTTCTAAACCTAAGTTAAAGATTGGATTCTGGGGTCATAATTGGAGTATTTATAAAGACGATATAAAATTAGTTGGAGGTTTTGATGAAACCTACGAGCAGGCGGGCATTGGAGAAGACACCGATATTGAGTGGCGTTTGCAGCAAAAAGGCATTCAATTCTTAAGAATAAAGAACAAGGCCATTCAGTATCACTTATTCCATACCAGCCATTATGCTAGTACAAAAGCCGTAGAGGGATTGTTGAATCAGAAAAAACAAAAGTATCTTTCAGGAGATGCTTCTGTCTTAATAGGTAGTCTATAATTTTATTTTTTTATGATTAGCTTCATACATTTATTATGCTAAAAAAAATTTTCTTTCTTTCCCTCATACTATTTATCGTTAAAACTGGGAATAGCCAAATCCTTATTTCATGGCTTTTAGGAGATAAGCTAAATTCGCCAAATATTGAATTTGGAATGGATGGCGGCCTATCTCTTACCAATGACCTAGGAAATAAAAAAAGCACCTATCTAAGAACATTTAACCTTGGTTTTTACTTCGATTTTAAACTTAAAAGTCCCAACTGGAAATTTAACACCGGATTAAGGGTAAAATCTAATATGGGGGCAAATGATATCCCCGTTTATTCTCTTAATAATGTTACTTCAGATTCTATTTTTAAGGATGGAAGTATAAGTAGACAACTTGGTTATTTCTATCTACCAGTTCTATTAAAGTATCAGTTTAAGAATCAATTTTATATAGAAGGAGGTTTACAGGCTGGTCTTAGAACTAAGGCAACAGATACATTTAAAAAATCTGTTAATGAAGAAGACGACTTAAACTACGAACTTGATGTTAGCAAACAGTTTGCGCGTTTAGATGCAGGAATAACGGGAGGCATAGGTTACAGACTCATGGGAGGAAATGGCATGAATTTGGGGATAAGAGGTTATTTGGGCTTGGTGGATGTTTCTAAAACTGCACTACCGAGTAGCTTGAAAAATTATGGTTGGTATTTTAATGTGGGTATTCCTATTGGAAAGGCCAAATCTTCAAAGAACCCTTAACTAATCCCCTTTTTCTTCTTTTAATATACATTGCAATTGTTCGCGTAGAAGGTTCTTCTGTAACTTTAAAATGAACTGCTTTTCTTCTAATCCTATATCGGCCACTATCCTATTAACGGGTTGCTTAAATAATAGCTTTACCTGTGCTTTGCTCAAAGCATATAAAGCATTAATAGCACTATCTTTGGTTTCATAATATTGATTGCTTAAATTCAATTCTAAAGTATCTCCTTCATCAAGTAAAATAAAGGCAGAACCCTTATCTAATTTTTGTTTTGCAATAGGCTGCGTAATAAGAATTAAAAAGAAATCGTCACCATCGTGTTTAATTTGTGTATAGACCTGCTTTACTAAATTATCATAAAGTAAGTATTTTTCTGTGGTTTCAATTAATATGCCAGTTGGCGACATTTCCGTTTCCAATTTGCATTGAGCCAATAACCTACTAATAGCTAAAAGGGAAAAAAACCAAAAGATAAGAAGACGCTTCATAGTTCTTTTTTTTGCTAAGGTAAAAGAATTAATTTGTACCATCAACATGTGCCAAAGGTTAATCTATATCTTTATTCTTATTATCACATCTGTTCCTCAGCCACTTAAAGCTCAAGGGGAAGGGAATGATCGCGTACAAACTCCTGGGCAATTATGGAATGAGGCATTAATGTCTACACGAATCAATAAAAAATGGGTAGCCAAATTAGATTTATTCTGGTCGTTAAGCAGTGATAAAGAGGATAAAAATTATATAGTAAAACATCCTATTAATTATGGCATTCGGGCTGGGGCACATTACTTTTTAAAGCCCAAATTTAGGCTCACACCTACGCTAGGATATTGGTATAATTTGGAAGTTCCAGCCATTAATCAAAAGGCACAATGGGAGATAAGACCCGCGTTAGATGCGCAGGTTTTCCAAGTGTTTGGCCGGTTTACACTTTTTAATAGGTTACGCTATGAGAGTAGGTTTATTAAAGAAATTGAAAGCAATAACAATAACCACCAACTTCGCTTAAGGTATATGCCTAAAATATTTATGGCCATTAATGGAAAGGTAATTCGAGAAAGAATATTTTACACAATTCTATCGGATGAAATTTTTTTGATTCCTGGCGATGAGGTATTGATAAATCAGAACCGTTTTACCACGGGTTTAGGATATTGTTTCACAAACAATTTTACAATTGAAACAACCTGGATGAAACGCTTAAGTAATGTTAAAAATCAACCTGATGTAATTAATAATGTAATTTCACTTAGTTGCACATTTAATAACTTTCTTCAGAACTTTAAGGTTAATGGCGGCAAGCCTAAAAATTTGAATGCACCTGATTTAAAAAAATAGAAAAAAAGTTTGTGATGAAGTATTTGCTATTTGTATTAGTTTCATTGGGTACACTTAATTGCGCAGCACAAAATGTATTTTTTCAAGGAAAAGTTTTTAATGCAAAAACTGGGGAGCCAATTGTTGAAGCCAGCATTTATAACAAGGTAAATAAAGCATCAACTTATTCGGATAATAGAGGCGCGTTTGAGCTGAAAATTAACGAAAAGGAAATTAATATATCGATTTCTGTTTCCAAGGATGGATTTATAGATACTAGCTTCTTAGTAGAGAATATTGAGGAATCTGTGTTTAAGGTATTCTTAACACCTTTGCCTACAAGAAAATCTTTAGGCAACACCTTGGTTCAAGACAGCGCAATTATTAACCAAGGTAGGGTTGAACCCACAGATGGTGAAGTAAATCATTTCAAGAAGGCAAAGGATTGGGCAACAAAAATTAAAAACAAAAATCTCAATTACAAGAACATTAAAAGTCCTTTATATAGCAATTATGCTATAAGCTTTATTCCATTTATAACAAGTAATAAAAAACTTGGACTTAATACTATTAATAAATATAGTTTGAATATTCTTGGGGGTTATTCTAAAGGCACAGATGCCATAGAGATAGGAGGCTTAGTAAATATTAATCAGGGTAATATTAGGTATTTGCAAATTGCTGGTTTAGCTAATTTAGTAGGAGGTAAAACATTTGGGACACAAATAAGCGGATTAATCAATGTAAATAGTAACCAGGTTAAAGGCGTGCAAGTAGGTGGATTGGTAAACTTAGTTGGTGGTTCTGTAGATGGCGTGCAGGTGGCTGGTTTGGGAAATATTGTTTTTGAAGAAACTAAGTATGTTCAGGTAGGTTGTTTATTTAACTATACCAAATCAATGTTTGGAACTCAAGTAAGTGGGTTATTTAATTATGCTCAATCGATAAGTGGGGTGCAAATTAGTTTTGTAAACTATTGTGACACTATTGATGGGGTTCCTTTTGGTATCTTTAGTTATGTAGAAAAAGGCTATCACCATGCTGAATTGAGCATAGATGAAAAAAAACTACTGACACTTTCGTATAGAACAGGGGTAAGTAAATTTCACAATTTACTTTTACTTTCCTATGAATTGGGAAGCACCCAACCTATTTGGGGCTATGGGTATGGACTTGCTTCTATTTTTGAAACAAGAGAGAAGTGGCAAGTTTCATTAGATATTGCAGCCCAGCAGTTAATGGCAGTAAACAATAGCGATAGGAGTTTAAATCTGTTGAGTAAAGTATTTATTGGCATGCAATATAAGGTAACACCCAAACTACATTTAGTAGCTGGGCCTACTGCAAATTTTAGTTTGTTCAATACCGCTTCGGCAAATTATAGAACACATTTCAATGCCTTTTCTTCTAATTATATGTTTTCTGAAAGATTGGAGAAATACGTTTTTCGTTTTTGGATAGGAGCTAGGTTTTCGGTTAGATTTTTTTGAAGTTTGCATTAACAAAAGCGGGGGCGGCCAAAGGCCGCCCCCGCTTTAAACTTGGAAAACAAATCAAGAATTATGGAAGAATAACTTTATCAACTAAATGTATAACTCCATTATATGCTTGAATATCTGCAGCAGTTACATTTGCATCTACCGTTTTACCACCACTAACTTTTACACCACTTGTAGTATTAAAAGTTAACTCAACTTTTGCGTTCAAGGTAGTTGCTTTGTCGCCATTCTTTATTTGGCTAGATCTAACCTGTGAACCCAAAACATGTGCAGTTAAAATTGGCGCTAAATCTTCTTTTGAAGTTCCTGCTAAATCGAAATTAATATCTGAAAATGCTTTATTTACAGGAGCGAAAACGGTAACATTTTTTGCATCGTCTAAAGTTTCTACCAAACCTGCTTTAACTACTGCAGAAACCAAAGTAGTTAAACCATCTTCCATTAATGCAATATCAACTACGGTTGGTGGCAATAACACCTCGTCTATTACATGCAATACTCCATTACTAGCGTCAATATCGGCAGCTATCACATTGGTTGTTTTATTTAACTTAACAGGGGCAATAGCCACTTTCAAAGAAACACCATTATTATTTACAGTAAATAGTGTTGGAACATAGGCATTACTTAATTGTGTAGATTTTACTTCTGATCCCAATACATGATAAAGAAGCGTATTTTTTAAATCTGCAATATCTGCTGAATCTGTAATTGCATTTATTGCGGCTACAGAAAGCCCTAAATCTCTAAACGCGTTGTTGTTTGGGGCAAATACTGTAAAAGTTCCTGCACCATTAAGAGTAGTAGTTAAACCTGCCTTGTTTAAGGCAGCAACCAAAATTGAAAAACTTGTGTCGCCACTTGCTATTTGAGCAATAGTTTTTTGCACAGGTGCTGGCGTAGGTGTTGGTGTTTTTTCATCTTCTTTAGAACATGAGGTAATTGTTAGGGCCGCCATCGCAATAGCAACGGCATAAAATTTAAAATTTTTCATTATTTGTAATTAGATTTTCCTTATGACGCCTTTATGCATAAATAGTTGTCTAGATTTTAGAAGAAAAGTTAAATAAGCTGAATCCCAGCTAAAAAGATTTACTTAAAAACAAAAAATACATTAATTTGTACAATCGATGATTCAAAGTGTTTGTAAAATATCTGTTTTATTATTGCTCTGTGTAAGCTTCACATCTTGCCAAAAGCAGTATTTCCATCTTAATAAAGTTAAGGCTAATCCTAAAAAAGGAAGCTTTAATTTATTTATGGAGAACAAAACACCACAGTTACTCACTAAACATTTTGAAGAAGAAGTAAAAGAGGCATGCATAAAAAAGTTGATTAAGAATGGGCATACCTATACAACCAAGAATCCACAATATTTATTTTTCATTAGCCTTGCAATAGATTCTGTTTTAAGCAATGGTATTTCGTATGCGGCACCAATTAATATGGGAAAAAGCTTTTCATACCATGCAAAACCCTATAGCAGAACTAGTAAAGGAATTTATATCGAAGTAGATGTAAAGAAAAGAGAAAGCAGTTATATTTTTTGGGAAACAGATTATGACTTATATTACTTTGCAGAGCCTAAAAGAGATTTAAAAAGGACCAAAGGAGTAATGCGCTACCTCATAGATAATTTTAAAGAATAAGTATGATTAATAACTTGCTATCGCAGCATGGCGAGCTTTATTTATTGCCAAACTTTTTAAATGCAGAAGATGCAGATATCGCCTATGAATTGCTTTTACAAAATATTAAATGGAAGCAATATCATATTAAAATGTTTGGCAAACTGCTGGCTCAGCCAAGGTTAACCGCTTGGCATGGGAGTGCTGGCTTAAACTATTCCTATTCTGGTTTGAACCTAGCGCCTGAACCCTTTTCAAAAGAATTGTTAACACTTAAAGCTAAAATAGAACAAGTTGGTTCAATACAATTTAACAGCGTGCTATTAAACCTATATAGAAATGAACGGGATAGTATGGGTTGGCACGCTGATGATGAAAGAGAGTTAGGAATTAATCCTGTAATAGCTTCACTAAGTTTAGGACAAACAAGAAAATTTCAGGTAAAACATAAGCTTAACAAAGACCTAAACTTAAACCTTCTATTAACGCATGGCAGTCTCTTGCTTATGAAAGGCGAAATGCAGCATTATTGGCAGCATGCTATTCCTAAAAGTAAGAATAGTTGTAGTCAACGCATTAATTTAACCTTTAGAAATATCTTGGTAAAATAGGTTAATTAAGGCTTAAAGTTAGCTGGAATTGAAGGAATTTCAGAATGCGACATTTGGCTTTATGAACTAATTATCAGACACTTGTAAAAGTTGTGTGTATTGTCTAAATTACTTTAAGATTACCTTTGTGTTGTTTAATTATTTCTAATTTTAGTAGTTCTTGGCTACTATACAATTACATAAAATAATGAAACAACTTAGGTATGCAATACTACCTACTTTGTTTTGCTGGATGCCGGTAGAAGGAAGTTTTGCGCAACAAGAAACAGCTAGCGCTTACATAAAAACTTACGCACCATATGCACAAAAATTAGCTATTGAAACAGGTATTCCTGCGAGTGTAATTTTGGGAGTGGCTATAATAGAATCTGGGCATGGCAGTAGTATCAATGCGCGCCTACTCAACAATCATTTTGGTATAGTAGGACCTAATAATTTAGAAAAAAGAAAGATTGCGTATAAATCTGTTTATAAAAGTTATTCTAGTATAGAAGAATCATACAAGCACTTTTGCCGCGTAATTGGTCGTAAAAAATTCTATTCGCAACTAAAAGGAAGCAATGATTATAAATTATGGTTGCTTAAAATGAACGCTTATCATTACTCCTCTGCTGGATTAATTTGGGTTCAAAAAATACAACACACCATAGAAATACATAAGCTTTATAAATATGATATTGCACCTAAGCCAAATAGTTTATGGAGCTGCAACCACATGTAATTGGTTACCCAAATCGTATACAAAATATTTTCTTAAACCTCTTAGTGCCGGCCCTTCTACTTGTACACCACTATTAGCAGCAAATCTAGAACCACAACAAGCATTGAAATTGGCACCATTAAATTGACCACATTTATAAAACAATGCAGATTTTTCTACGCTAACGTAACTGCAAGAACTATCAACATTTACTGGGCACGACCTATCAAATGCCACATATTTATCTACCCCTTCAAAGCCTGTATTGTAAATAATTATACCTCGTGCTTTATAACCTTGACCAGGCTCTATAACATAACCATTTACAAACTGCAATTCGGAGTAGGTTGGTAAGTTTAGGTTCACAAAAAAATCTACATAAACTGGAGCGAAAAAATCTCCTTGATTAGAATTGTTATTGTTCTTTTTGCAGGTTACAAATAACAACAATAAGATTGCCATAAAGCCAATTATTTTCTGGAAATTCATCCTTCAAAGTTAACTAAAACCTAGAAAACTTATAAATAATCCTATACCTAGGAATGGCAAACCAAATCCCAGTAGTTTTACCCTCCCTGTTTACCTTACTTTATTACGAAAATGAATACTAAAGAAACCCCATCAAAAGCCAAACAAAAGAAAGAATCTCCAAGAAAAGATTTGAATGAAATAAAGAATAAGGCAGCATTCAAGCTGGGAAACTACAGCTCTTCGTTTCAATAATTATCTTAGAATAATACAGAAATACCAATGCTAATAACAGCGGCTTATGGTTCTGAAAACCCCCAATTTTGGGGATAAATTTGTTGTTATTCTACTGTTATCTTTGTTTCTTATTAATTTTTAATTATACTTGAAACGATGGATTACACTAAAGCCAGTGAATTTATTCTGAATAAGGTAAAGACAGATTTACCAGAATGCTTAAAATACCACAGCTATCATCATATTATGGATGTATTAGATGCTGCCATTACCCTAGCCGAGCAGGAGGGCTTATCAGAGTATGAAACCTTGTTACTTAAAACGGCAGTTTTGTACCATGATTCTGGATTTACCCGACAGAGCAACGAGCATGAAAAAATAGGCTGTGATATTGCCAAAGAAACACTCCCAAACTTTGGCTATTCTGAAAAAGAAATAGAACAAATCTGCGGAATGATTATGGCTACAAAAATCCCTCAGACCCCAACTAATTTGCTAGAACAAATTATTTGTGATGCCGATTTAGATTACTTGGGCAGAGATGATTTCTGGCAAATTGGTAATAATCTTTATGATGAGCTTGTAATTTATAGTGTTTTAAATAACGAAAAAGATGAACTTTTGAAAATTCTTCAGGACTTGAAAGCTAGAGATTTATTCCCAATTTACGCCTTAATTGATTTGATGGAATTTTTCTCTCGAGGAAAAATTAACGATTCTGCTTTGAAATTTTGTTTATTTGCTTTGAACCTCCTAAACTTGGAAAATCAATCCGAGGAGCGTTTTTTTATTTCATTCATAAATTCTCATTTTCTTTTATTGATGAG
>VEQB01000345.1 GCA_018883485.1 Bacteroidota bacterium | reverse complement strand
AGCTAGCGTGTTGGGTCAAACCAATGCTAAAATAGTTGCCCCACGCGTACAAGAAAACTTGTTTCTATTAAAAACAGAAAAGTATTCTAGTTTAATGCAGCGCATGGACCCCACCATGAAGCGTGTTATTGATGCCGAAAAACTAGAAGGGCTTTGGGAAAGTCTTAAAATGCAATATGGCAATGTAGTTAAAATTGGCATTACCGATGTAAAAATAAAAGACACTTTATTTAGCACGCTAACTGCAATTTCATTTGAGAAAGCCGAGTTAGGCTTTAGAATGGTTTTGGATCAACAACTATTAATCGCTGGCCTATTTTTAGAACCATTGGTTAAAGATTATTCTCCTCCTTCATGGATTAATGCCCAAGGCTTTTATGAGGTAAAGAAATTTGTGCCCACCAAAGCCTTATCTTCTGAGGCATTACTTACTTTACCCAATGGCGCAAGCAAATCCCCTGTGATGGTTATTATTGGTGGCTCTGGCCCAACAGATAAAAATTTAAGCATGGGTCCTAACCGCATTTACCAGGATATTGCCTGGGGTCTTGGTATGTATGGTGTTGCAAGTTATAGGTATGATAAAAGAACGCGCGCATTTGGTGCCCACATGGGTAACCCCGATAAAATTACAGTGGCAGAAGAATACCTTGAAGATTTAAAAAATATAGTTGCTTGGCTTAAACAGAGAGAAGACATAGATAGCAACCGTATTTTTTTATTTGGGCATAGCGAAGGAGGTTATTTAATACCTTGGTTCTGCTCAGAAATACCAGGATTGGCAGGGGTTATAATTGGGGCAGGAAACTACCAACGCTTGGCCGATATGCTGCCTTATCAATTAAATTATTTGTTAAAGTTGAGCGATGATGATGCACCAGAAAAGCTTGCTTTAGAGAAGGAGCTTAGAAAAATTCCTTATGCCCAAAAGAAGTTAAATAAGGATTCGCCTAAAGACTCTTTGCCACTGGGGATGAGTGCTACTTACCTCATGTATTTAAATGCTAGGGAACCGGCCAATTACTTAAAAGCGTTGCTGCCATATCCAGTTTTAGTATTGCAGGGAGGCAGGGATTATCAAGTTCCTGCATCAGAATTCGAACTTTGGAAAAAGAATTTAGCAAGTCATAAAAGAGCTGATTTTATTAAGTATCCAGCCCTTAACCATGTTTTTATAAGTGGAGAAAATCCGTCTACACCACAAGAATATACAGAGCCGGGTCATGTTTCTAGAACCTTGATAGAGGATATAGCCAAATGGATAAATGCTAAATAGCCTAAACTACTTCTGGCTCTAATTGGTAATGGTTTTCTATTTGAACCAAAATTTCTAAAATTTCTTCCACACTTTCCGACATAACCAATTGTGTTCTGAAGGGTTTAAAATTATCTAAACCTTTAAAATAGGGGGCATAGTGTCGGCGCATTTCAAATATGCCTGGGCGTACTCCTTTCCATTGCACACTTTTTTCGAAATGGGTTTTACAAACTTCTATGCGTTGCAAAACGGTAGGAGGGTCTAAAACTTTTCCGGTTTCTAGGAAATACTTAATTTCATTAAAAATCCAAGGGTAGCCAATGGCAGCGCGGCCAATCATAATGCCATCTACGCCGTACCTATTTTTATATTCTAAGGCTTTAACAGGATTGTCTATATCGCCATTGCCAAAAATTGGAATCGTGATTCTTGGATTTTCTTTTATTTTTCCTATGAGCGTCCAATCTGCCTCCCCCTTATACAATTGGGCGCGGGTTCTGCCATGCACAGTTAATGCCTGAACACCCACATCTTGCAGGCGCTCTGCTACTTCTTCTACATTTTTGGTTTGCTCATCCCAACCTAATCTGGTTTTTACTGTAACCGGTAGTTTGGTACTTTTAACCACCGAAGAGGCTACGGTAACCATCTTGTTAAGGTCTTTTAAAATAGCAGCTCCCGCACCTTTGCACACAACTTTTTTCACGGGGCAACCAAAATTTATATCTACCAAATCTGGGTTTACAGCGTCTACAATTTGAGTAGCCAGGGCCATGGCTTCCTCATCTCCTCCAAATATTTGAATACCAATAGGGCGCTCATAATCAAATATATCTAGTTTTTGCCTACTTTTTATGGCATCCCTAATTAAGCCTTCAGAACTAATAAATTCTGTGTACATGAGATCGGCACCATTGGCCTTACATACTGCTCTAAAAGGGGGGTCGCTCACATCTTCCATGGGAGCTAACAAAAGGGGAAAAGTTCCTAAGTTTATGTTGCCGATTTTTGCCAATGCAATTGTATTGATATATTGCGGCAAATATAATTTAAAATGTTTGACGAAACGCCGCAAATTTCGCCTATCCGCCAATGGCTGCATGTAGCAGGTAGGTTACTAATTATGGCAGGTATGATGATATTTTTTGCTTCGGTGATGTCTTTAGCGGCTATGTACCTAATAGAATATGGCATGGGAATTAATGTACATGAGGCCATTAGAGGTAATTTGGATCCATCTCAAACCCAACAAATTTTAGCATTAAAAGTGTTTCAAGTGCTGGCCGGAAGTATAGGAATGTTTTTATTGCCTGCTTATTTTTTTCCTAAAGCCGTGAGCAGTAGTCTTAAGAATTATGTACCCTTTAGAAGTAAAGTGTATTGGCCACTTTGGCTGGTTAGCTTGGCGCTAATGCTGGTAAGTAATCCTCTAAATGCTTGGTTGTTTCAAATTAATCAACATCTAAGTTTACCAGCTTATCTTGCAGATTGGGAGGCTAGCATTAGAACTATGGAAGAAAGTACCGCTAGATTAACTAAGGTGCTCATTGCTGCAAATGATATTCCTGCATTATTGCTCAATATTTTTGTAGTGGCTCTAATGCCAGCCATTTGCGAAGAACTTTTTTTTAGAGGGGTGTTGCAAAATTACTTACGTATAGTAACTAATAATCCCATATTGGCTATTCTACTTAGTGCCATTATTTTCTCTGCCTTTCATGGGCAATTTTATGGTTTTTTACCTAGGGTTATGATGGGGTTTATTTTAGGCATGGCCTACAACAATACAGCAAAT
>VEQB01000344.1 GCA_018883485.1 Bacteroidota bacterium | reverse complement strand
CTCCAGGGTAGGGCAAGCCTAAAAGTTTAGCGGCTTTGTCAAAAGCTTCTCCAGCTGCATCATCAATGGTTTTACCAAGAATTTCAGATTCAAAATAATTGGTCATTTTTACAATTTGGGTATGTCCACCGCTTACAGTTAGGCATAAGAAAGGGAATTGGGGCTTTGGTTCAGGAATAAAATGCGCTAATACATGCGCCTCCATGTGATGAATACCAATAAGTGGAATACCCAAGGAATAGGCAAGAGATTTTGCAAAACTGCTACCTACCATTAATGAGCCAATAAGCCCTGGCCCTTTTGTAAATGCTATAGCAGATAGGTCTTTCAATTCAATATCTGCCTCTTTTAGGGCCACGCTCACCACAGGAACAATATGCTGCTGATGGGCTCTACTGGCCAATTCTGGCACTACACCGCCATATTGCTGATGCACCTTTTGTGTAGAAATACAATTGCTTAATACTTGGCCATTTTGCAAAACAGCCGCAGCGGTATCATCACAAGAAGATTCAATGGCAAGAATATTGATTGGTTTAGAATTGGTGCTCAATTGATTTTTAATTATCTTTCCCGCAAAACTACGTTGCTTAAAAGGTTAATCAAAATATCCTATGTTTTACTTGCAGGAATAATAGGCCTGCTGATGCTGCTTTATTTACTTTTTAACAGCTATAGGTTCCAAAACTATCTTACATTAAGGGTTTCCAACTATTTAAACGAAACTTACCACACCCGCATTAGTATTGGAGAGATTAGCTATGATGGTTGGACTTTTTTCAGCCTTCGGGAGGTTTTAATGGGAGATCAAAAGCAAGATACCACTTTTTTTGTAGGAAGATTGCAATTTAGTATTACTGGAATTAACATAGATTCTTCAAAATTTGTGCTTAGCAATTTGGTAATAGATGAGGCTGTAATTAAATTAAATACCTACAAGGACAGCACCTACACTTTAAATGTAATAGATTTATTCTCTAACCCTAATGATACTGTAGTTGATCCTACTTCGCCTCCTTTTAAACTGGTGCTTAAGGATCTTGAGGTAATGGATACGCGATTGGAGATGATAGATTCTACCTTAGAATTTTATCCTGAGGGTTTTGATCCTTCCAATATTCAGTTTAGCCAAATTAATTTTAGATCGAAAAGGTTCAACCTTGTAGATGATTCTTTCGCTTTTGATTTGAAGAATTTTAGTTGCAAAGAAAGAAGCGGCTTCGAAATAAGTCGTTTAAAGGCCAACACCATTGTAAGTGCAAGAATAATTGAACTTAAGGATTTAGATTTAGTAACCCCGCATAGCAGGCTGCGCAACTATTTTAGCATGAGCAGTAAGGGGTGGAAAGATTATAGCGAGTTTAATCATAAAGTGAAAATGTTAGCTAAGCTTAGGCAAAGCGAAATTGACATGAAAGATTTGGTTTATTTTGCACCTCAACTTAAAGACTATAAGTATAAAATTAAGTTAAGTGCAGATTTAAATGGGCCAGTAAGGCGTCTTTCGGCCAAAAATGTGGTTGCTTCTATAGGTAATCAAACTAGGTTTGCTGGTAGCTTAGTATTTAATGGTTTGCCCAATATCGATGAAACATTTATGGAGATTAATGCAGATTATGTTTCTTCTGTTAGAAACGAATTGGAGCAAATTATCGCCATGGAATTGCCTGAATTGATGGGTCAATTGGGTAAGATAGCCTATAGAGGTAAATTCATTGGTTTTTATAACGACTTTGTTAGTTATGGTTCTCTGGAAACTGCCTTTGGCAATGCAGAAACAGATTTAAATATGAAAATTCCAGAAAACTCAATGAATTCTGAATACAGTGGGAAACTTAAATTAGCTGGTTTTAATTTAAGTCAATTAGCAGGAGAAAAGAGTTTAGGTAAAGTTGATTTAGTAGCAGAGGTAAAGGGGCAAGGGTTTGATTTGTCTACCATACGTTCAAAATTTACGGCAGATATTGCGGCTATTACCTATAATAATTATATATACAAGGATAGTAAAGTTGATATTACCGTTCATGGGGGAGATATGCAAGTTCAGCTACAGATGGGTGATGAAAATATTAATGGAGAAGGGCAACTTCATGTTAATTTGGATGAACCCTATAAACATATTGATGGAAAAGGAAGTATTCGCAGAATAAACCTAAAGTCGCTAGATTTTCACACTTTGGATGTTCATTTAAGTGCAGATTTTACAATTAATTTTTATGTGAAGGATTTTACCAATCATCATGGATTTGTGGCTATAAATGATTTAGCTTATGAATTGGGAGGTTACAATTATAAGGTAAATCAAATACGGTTAGAAAGTGAGCAAATAGATGAAAAAATAATTCGTATAAATAGTGACTTTTTACGTGGTTCTTTAATTGGAGAGTTTCATTTAGGAGCACTGCCAGATCAGCTAAAAGCATGGACCTACAGTTTTGCCTCTAATTTTGCGCAAGCGCCTGTAAAACAAAATGCCAAGCAAGATTTTAGGTTTGATTTTAGTTTATTGAGCACCTCTGTTATTGCGCCATTGTTTTTTCCTGGTTATTCAATTTCCAATTTTGATTTAGAAGGCTCGGTAATTAGTGAAAAAGAATCTATTGAGATTGCTGGATATGTAGGGAATTTTAATTTTGAAGGAAATCACTTAAATCAATTTACTTTTAAACTCTCAGAAATAGCTGGGCAAAAGGTAAGTTTGCTCGCTGGATTTGACTCCTATGGAAAAGTAGATACTACCCTAATTGGTGAATTTGGGCTCAAGGTAACTGGAGTTCCTAATCACCTAAATTTGCAATATTATATTAGAGATTCTACAAGCAGTATTCTTGGAGAATTTAAGCATCAAATAAATTTTACTAAGGATGCTGCCATTATTAATTATGATAGCAGTTGGCTTGGTGCTGGCAATGCTAAATGGTATTTTTCTGAAGGAGAACATATCTTATTTAAAAAGGAAAATATTGTTTTTGAAGATTTGACATTAAGCAATGGCAATCAAAAACTTTTGGTAGATGGGTTTTATGATTATGATGGGACAGATAAAAATATTAGTCTAAAATTAGAAC
>VEQB01000343.1 GCA_018883485.1 Bacteroidota bacterium | reverse complement strand
GTGTTAGGGCTATGCAAAAAACAATTGGGCAGGTAGAACAAAAAACAAATGCCCCTTATTTTAAGGGCAAAAGACCCGATGAAAATTCACCTACCTTTTTATCAGATGAAATTCTTTTTACCTCTGTAAGAATCTCAGATCATTTAAAAGCAGCTGCTGTGGTGGGTATGACCTTCTCTGGTTATTCTGCCTACAGATTGGCAGCTTACCGCCCTAAAGCACCCATCTTCATTTTTACCACCAATCCACGTTTGTTAAATACCCTTAGTTTAGTCTGGGGTATAAGAGGCTTTTTGTATAAAGGTTTCGAAAGCACAGATCAGTCTATCAATGATATTAATGAAGAATTGCAAAAAAGAGGGTATGTAAGGCCTGGTGACCTTGTTATTAACACAGCAAGTATGCCCATAACAGATAGGTCTAGAACCAATGCAGTAAAAATTTCCGAAATTAAACAACCTTAATAATTATTGTTTTTAAATCCATTTAACAAATGAAAAGTTCACTAGTAATTCTTTTAATTGTACTGTTTTTTTTGGCTTGTAATTCAAGTACTAGAAATAATGAAGTAATTCCAACGCCAATTATTACCATCGACAGTAGCGAATTTAATGGTAGATTATATGTCTATACTTATGATTTTTTTAATAATAATGTGATGGGTAATTCAGATGTTTACCTTTATGTTAATTATAATGATATTGCCCGTAACCTTTGGCTAAATACTATTCGCACTTCAGCTGGCCAAGGGGAAGCCGATTTTGGTTTTTTACTCCAAGGCAACTACTATTTGGTAGCAAATAATGGTTTTAAACGCGATACGGCTATGGTGCAAGTTTTGGGAAAACGTATTATTAAAAGAAATCTGTTTTTGCGATGAACGACGAAGTATTGACTATTGAAAACAAGGTAGCAAACAGCGGCTTGCTTACAATTAACCTCGAAGAACTTTATGATACAGCAGAAAGGGTAGTTTTAGATATTGAACCTTGGCTTTTTAGAGGTTTAATTCTCAAAGAAAAAGAATTTAGAGAGTATGTTAAACTGCACAATTGGGCAATGTATAAAGATAAGATAGTTATTTTTACTTGCAGTGCAGATGCCATAGTGCCAACCTGGGCGTATATGTTATTAAGTGTTTCGGTTCAAAATGTTGCAAAAAGATATTTCTTTGGAAGTATAGAGCATGCAAATATGTTGTTATTTCATGAAGCCATTTCCAAGATAGATTTAGATGCCTATACTGAAGCTAGGGTTATAGTAAAAGGTTGCAGCAATATTCCTGTGCCTGTTAGCGCTTATGTAGAAATTACCGCCAAGCTATTACCTTTAGCTAAAAGCATTATGTATGGAGAGGCTTGCAGCAATGTACCCATCTTTAAGAAAAAATAGTGAAACTAAAATTAAGTCCTATAAACAATTTAAGTGATGCCCGCTTTGCAGCCGCAGCAGGTTTTCATTATATGGGTTTTTGTTTTGATCCAAGTTCTGAGGATTTTGTATTGCCTATTAAAGCAAAAGAAATCATTGATTGGACAACAGGTTCGAACACCGTGGGCGAGTTTGGTAACCAAAGTGTAGAAGATATTTATGAAATTGCCGACTTGCTTGGAGTGGATGTTGTTTTAATAAATAATACTATTTTGCCAGATGAGCTGCCTAGCATAGGTAAACCCATCATTAAAGCCATTGATTTAAATGTTCTAGGATTGGAAGCAAGCGCAAGAGAACTAGAGGCGTATTCTCCCTATTGCGATGCCTTTCAAGTAAACACTAGTACATTGAATGATGCAGAAATTACTTGGCTAAATGCATTTGTCAATAACTTTAAAATTATTTTAAATTGTGGTAACGCATCTACAACAATACACCTAGCAATACAGCAGTGTAAGCCTTTTGCCATTAATTTACATGCAGGCAAAGAAGATAAAACAGGCATGAGAGATTTTAGCGACTTAAACGAATTGCTAGAAGGTCTGGCAGATATTTAATAGATTAGCCTTTCTTTGCAGTATGGAAATTGCAGCGGGTGAAAACTACAACCTTAAGGTTACAAGTATAGAAGAAGACCATTTTTTATTAAATGAGGAGATCCCTTTATTTAACGAAAAGCATTTGGCAGGCTTAAGAGTAGGTGAGAATATTTCGGTTTTTGTGTACCACAATTCTCAAGCGCAATTAGTAGCAACAACCCAAAAGCCATACGCTAAGGTGGGCGAATTAGCTACACTTAAAGTAATTGACATAAGCTCTGCGGGTGCGTTTTTAGATTGGGGTTTACCTAAAGATATTCTCTTACCCCGTTCCTTTCACGAAGATGATTTGCAAAAAGGCGATTATTGTTTGGTAAAGATTTTAAGAGACCATTCTGGAAGAGTAATTGCCAAAGAAAAATTAGAAGATGAGTTGAGTAATGAGAACCTCACAGTTAAAGAAATGGATGTGGTAGAGATGGTGATGTATCAAGAAACACCGTTGGGTTATCAAATGATTATTAATGGCAAGCACTTAGGTTTATTGCATAAAAATGAAACCTTTAAAGAGCTTTTTTCTGGAGATAAGGTAGAAGGTTTTATCAAGAAAATAAAAGAGGATAATAAAATAGATGTAGTCTTGGGTCGGCCAGGTTATAAGCGTGTAGTTAGTGAATCTGAACCCATATTAATTGCTTTACACAAAGCCAACGGATTTTTACCTTACCACGATAAGTCGGATGCAGAAGAAATTCAGAAAGTATTTGGCATGAGTAAGAAAACTTTTAAGATGAGTATTGGTGCACTTTATAAGCAAAAGAAAATTGTGATTACGCCAGATGGTATCCGATTGGTTTAATTTATTTCCTAGCCTCAAAGGCAATGGCATACTCAAATCTGCTGGTTTCTTCTACTTCTTTAAAACGCAAATCTTCGCAATCATTAAAGGTGCATTTTCGTATGGCTTTAAAGCCGGCTTGAACCAACTCTACCTGCAACGAATATTGATCCCACATCCATAGATGAGCAGAGTTGCCATAGCTAGATTTTATAAACTGCAACATGTTTTTAGGTCGTGATGTTACTCCCAGCGCTGTATCA
>VEQB01000342.1 GCA_018883485.1 Bacteroidota bacterium | reverse complement strand
ACATTGAATATGCCAGTAGCTTGTTAAGCCTTACCAATTATGAGGAAAATACTGCAGGCAGTTTAATGGCCTTAGAGTTAGTAAAGGTTCAAAATGATATTTCTGTTGCGGATTGTATAGAAGAAATAAGACGTTTAGACGAACAGGTTGATAGCATTTATGTAGTGTATGTAGTTGATTTGTTTGAAAGATTGGTTGGTTTGCTTACACTCAAAAATTTATTATTAGCAAACCCTACAGATTTAATAGAAGCTGTTTGCAATAAAAACATAATTGCCGTATCCACCTCTGCCGACATTGATGAGGTTACAAATCTTACCAAAAAATATGATTTGGTTGTGTTACCAGTGGTAGATGTTTTAGGGAGATTGGTAGGTAGAATTACGGTAGATGATGTTGTAGATGTAATTAAAGAAGAGGCCGATGAAGATTACCAATTAATGTCGGGTATTACTTCTGATGTGGCCCCAACCGATTCTGTTTTTGAGCTTTCGAAAGCGAGGTTGCCCTGGTTATTTATAGGTTTAATGGGTGGTATTGCAAGCTCGCGATTTTTGGGAATGTATGAAAGTCAAATTATGATACATCCCGAAATGGCTTTTTTTATTCCATTAATTGCGGCTATGGGAGGTAATGTTGGCGTACAATCATCGGCCATTGTAGTGCAAGGTTTGGCAAATGATACCTTGGGTACAAAAAATATTGGCCAAAAAATATTGAAAGAATTGCGTGTAGCTTTATTTAACGGACTTATTCTCTCCTTGATTATTTTGGGTTACAATTTATTGGTTCATAATGGTTATGAGTTGGCATTAACGGTTGCCTTAGCTTTGCTAGCTGTGGTAATATTTGCTGCCGTGTTCGGTACTTTTATTCCCATGTTGCTAAATAAATTTAATATTGATCCGGCTATAGCCACAGGACCATTTATAACAACAAGCAACGACCTACTTGGCATAGTTATTTATTTCTCTATTGGGCATTTACTTTACGAAGCTTTTTAAATTGGTGCAACCTTTTCCAAGTTTTAGATTACTAAATACATGAAAGCAAATTTCAACCGTTCGTCAAAAAGTATTAGGGTTTTAATTTCAGATGAAGTTCATCCCATTTTGATGGATGGTTTAAAGGAGGCTGGTCATACCGTTTTATATCATCCTGGCGCATCAAGGGAAGAAATTGCAGGGATTCTTCCAGATGTGGAAGCTTGGGTATTGAGAACAGGTGTAGAAGCCGATGGAGATTTGCTTTGCAAAGCACGTTCTATAAAATGGATTGGTAGGGCAGGGGTTGGTTTAGATAATATAGACCTTAACGCTGCCATGCAAATGGGTATTACTTGCGAAAACGCTGGAGAGGCCAATGCAGATGCCGTAGGCGAACATACACTGGGTTTGTTGCTTATGCTTATGAATTATCTGGGAAAGGCTTTTTTGGAAGTGAAGCAAGGGGTGTGGTTAAGAGAAGAAAATAGAGGAACCGAGTTAAAAGGTAAAACTATTGGCATCATTGGTTTTGGAAACACGGGCTCTGCTGTGGCTGCAAAATTAAGCGGCTTTGGCGTTAAGGTGCTTGCTTATGATAAATATAAGCAAGACTTTGGTTCAAGCAATATACAAGAATGTGGTTTGAACCAACTCCAAAAAGAAGCAGATATCATTAGTTTTCATGTGCCATTAACCGAAGAAACCCACCATTATTTTAATGCTGATTTTCTTAAGGAATGCCAAAAGCAGGTATTTATCTTGAACCTAAGTCGTGGGAAAATAGTAAAAACCTCTGATTTAGTGGAAGGATTGAAAAGTGGAAAAGTAAAGGGGGCAGCTTTAGACGTGCTCGAAAATGAAAGACTTGAGAGCCTAAAAATGGAGGAAAAAGTTTATTTTGACTACCTGAGAAATGCTTCAAATGTAGTTTTAACACCTCATATTGGGGGTTGGACCCAGGAGAGTTATGGTAAAATTTCAACGATTCTGTTAAATAAGTTCCTGAGTTTTAGTGAGAATATTAATAAATAGTAAAGAAAGGGTTAGATTTAATGTTGTTATTTACAATTTAACTCCTTTATTTTACCGCTCTTAAAAAAATGTTGGATATTGTAAATACTATGTCAATGAAGAAAATATATACACTCTTGTTTTGCGCAATGCTTCTTCAGCTAGGTGCATTTGCACAAAGTGGTTTAGGCACCATTCGTGGAACTGTAAAAGATTCTAAAACCAAAAAAGCGCTTGATGTGGTTAGTATCACCGTTAAGTTAAATGGTGTGGCTAAAGGTACAGCCATAACGGATGATGATGGAAGTTTTATTATTAAAACATTGCAACCAGGTAAATACACTTTGTTTGCCTCTTATGTGGGTTACAAAAGTGCAGTTATTGAAGATATCAATTTGGCCGCAGAAGAAGATCGTTTTGTAAACTTCTCACTTGAGTCTACCACCCAATTAAACGAGGTAGTGGTTACTACTTACAAAAAACCAAAGATTGATCCTGGTGGGGTAAAAGGAAATAACATTGGTGGCGATGCCTTGATGAAGAGTGGTACACGTTCCATTGAGCGTATGTCTGGACAAACCCTTGGTGTTGAATCTCGTAATGGTGGAACTCCAATTTTCCGTGGAGCACGCGCAGAAGGTACTGCATACTATATTGATGGGGTGCGTGTTCAAGGTGGAGCTCGTGATATTCCAGCTAATGCCATTGATAATATTCAGGTAATTACAGGCGGTACACCAGCACAATATGGCGACTTTGTGGGAGGAGCAATTAGTATCACAACCAAAGCACCTTCAAAAAACTTCTTAAGAGCCTTTGAATACACAACTGCAAGTCCGTTCACCGGAACTTTAGACAACACTCAATTTAATAATTTTCAAACTGTTTTATCTGGTCCAATTAAAGTAATTAATAAAGGGCGTGGAGATGAAGAACGTGTTTTAGTTGGTTTCTTATTTTCTGGAAGTATTACATATGCCAAGCAAATAGCAGTTGTAGACTTATACGAAGTGAAGCCTGACAAAATGAAGGAAATAGAAAAAACTCCTCTAGTACCAGGGGCTTCTGGGACCTTATTCCCTGCAGC
>VEQB01000024.1 GCA_018883485.1 Bacteroidota bacterium | reverse complement strand
CCTCAATAATGGTTTCAATATCTGGGCGTTGAACCTTAACCACTACTTGTTCTCCTGTTTTTAGCACAGCCCTATGAACCTGCGCTATACTTGCACTAGCTAACGGTTTCTCTTCAAAAGAAAAAAACAAATCTTCTAAGGTGCCATTAAACTCCTTTTCAATAATGTTTCGCACATCTTCAAAGCTAAAACCTGGCACTGCATCTTGTAGCTTCTTTAATTCGTCAATAAGTTCTGCAGGCAGCAAATCGGGGCGGTTGGCCAATACCTGACCAAACTTAATATAGGTTGGACCCAACTCCTCCAAAACCATTCTAATTCTTTGGTATCGCGAGAAGCCTAAGGTATTTACTTTTCCTTTTAACTTTCTATGAAAGATTATTTTAGGCAACAATTTACGAAGGCTGCTATGGGAAATGAAGTCATCGAACCCATACTTAAGCAAAACTTGTAAAACTTGTTTATAGCGTGTAATGTGTTTAAAGGTCATGGCCTAATCCTTTTAACAAGGTCTCCAATTTTTCTATCCGTGCCTTTAATTCATTCAACTCTCGTCGCGTAGGTGTTCCAAACTCACTCAAGGTCTGTTCTAAGAAGCCATAAAGATCATCCTTCAATTGTGCGCCTTCGCCTTTTAATTCGGCTGTAATTTCATCTACAATTCGCTTACCTTCTTCCTCACTTAACTTGCCTTCAATTTCTAGTTTATCTAGCAAGAATTTAGCTCTCCTAGAAAGAGAGGCAATGCCAATACCGGAGTAAATTAACTTCTTTAACCTATCATCCATAAGTAATAAATTAGCAGGTAAAGATGCAGTAATATTTATTTCTAAAAAATGACTTTACTCATGCCTTACACTATTTTTTCGTTAATGGCTTTTATTACTGCTTCTGTCATGCTTGCTACCTGCAATTTATTATAAACGTTCTTAATATGCGAACGCGTAGTTTCAAAACTTATGTGGCAAACATCCGAAATCATTTTATAACTTAATCCTTGTGTTAAATGTTTTAAAATTTCTAGTTCGCGCGGCGTTAACTCGTAATTAGGTGCTTCTTTATGCTCGTTTTTTGCTTTAAAAATTCTGAGCACTTTTCTGGCAATGGAGGGCGACATAGGCGCACCGCCTCGCAAAGCCTCTATGATAGACTCCGTCATTTCTATTGGACTCGTATTTTTTAGCAAGTAACCATCGGCGCCAGCACAAATAGATTCAAAAATGCGATCATCATCTTCAAATACGGTAAACATGATAATAATAACATCTTTCAACTCCTTCCTTATCTCCTTTACGGCTGCTATACCATTAATGGGTGGTATTTGTATATCCATAATAACTACTTTTGCGCCGCATTCTTTTATCTTCCTAACCACTTGGTTACAGTCGCTGTA
Source organism: Bacteroidota bacterium (assembly GCA_018883485.1). Lineage (GTDB taxonomy): Bacteria > Bacteroidota > Bacteroidia > UKL13-3 > UKL13-3 > B1. The sequence goes on along the minus strand of VEQB01000024.1, from coordinate 12,207 downwards.
AACTGCCGCCAAAGAAACTTGCTCCTCAAACTCAAACATCAATTGAATAGAGTTTCTAATAGCATTGTTATCATCAAATAAACAAACCTTTGTTTTCATGTTGCTAAAATACTATTGGAATAAAGAAATTCTATCCCCAATTGTGGGGATAAGGTAAAACTAATCTAATACTTGTGCCAACATTGGGCTCTGAAACAATATTTACAATGCCTCCCAATTGTTCTGCCCTTACCTTCATATTTAATAATCCATTACCTATTTTAATATTTTCCTCAGCATTAAATCCCTTTCCATTGTCTTTAATAATTACCTCAAAATCTTTTCCCGACTTTTTAACTAGGAACTCCACTAAGTTACACTCAGAATATTTGGCTGCATTATTTAAACTCTCTTTACAAATAAGGTATAAATCTCTGCGGGTATCCATTAGGAATTTGGCCTGCATAACCTCTGGGTCAAAGTAACACATAAAGACAATGCCCTTCGAAGCAAACAAGCCTTTGCCATAATCCTCCAGACGCTCTAGGAGTTGATCGGTTCCATCATGGCTTGGATTAACCATCCAAACAATATCATTCATAGAACCTATCATCTCTCGAGATTGAACCCCCATTTTATCTAAAATTTGTATGGCCTCATCGGGTTTATTACCCCCCAGTCTTTGTTTCACAGCCTCTGCATAAAAGGAAATACTACTTAAGGTTGCACCAATATCATCGTGCAAATCTCTAGCAATGCGCAATCTAATTTTCTCCAATTGCTTCATTAATTTCTGCCTTTTTCTTCTTAACCAAAGCAAATAAATAACCACAACTAGAGATAACAGGTTGAGCGTGGTTATTAACAAAATCGAGATAATCATAAAACGAATATATTATTAAAACAATCTCTAAATTGTGGTTTTTACAAAAAAACTCTTATTTTAGATTTAAGTATTCCAAATTTGCCAGCCAATAATGAAAGAAAATGTAATTCTTGTTCCCACAGATTTCTCAATGGTAGCAGATTGTGCCACAATGCATGCAGGCATGATTGCTGCCAAAAGCAATCACCAAATAGTACTGGTTCACATCATCACCAAAGAAAAGAAACAAGAAATTAATAAAGGAAAAATAAGCGAAGGAGAATTATTAGATAAGTTAATTCTGCAAGCTAAATACCTACAATCAAAGTTCAATGTTCAAATAGATTATTTGTTAAGGGAGGGTAGTATTTTTACTTCAATTAGTGAAGTTGCCAGCGAAAAAAAAGCCACACTAATTGTTATGGGAACGCATGGCGTAAAAGGAATGCAACACCTAACAGGTGCCTATGCCATTAAAGTAATTTCGAGTAGTAAAGTACCCATTATTATTGTACAAAATAAATTACCCGCCTTCGACTCTTATCAAATAATTGTTTCGCCCATAGATGATACCATTGAAACACGTCAGAAGACTATGCAAACACTTGCTTTAGCTAATATCTTTGAATCTCAAGTACATCTTTTTAAGATGAGGGGCTCTGATGAAATGACAGAAGACAGAATTAGGTTGAACCTAAATTATGTAAAAAAATATTTAAAAGACCACGAGGTAAACCACCTTATTGCAGAACAGCCGCAAAAAGCCGGTGATTTTTATAAATGCTTCCTTCGCTATGCAGATGAGGTTTCTGCAGACATAATCATCATTCTAACCACGGCAGAAAAAGGTATGTTAGAAATAGTGCTTGGACCGGTGGAGCAAACTGTAATTAATAATCCACAGCAAATTCCCGTAATGTGCGTTAACTCCCTGCAGTCTATTTATAAAAAAGCTTATAAATAGTTTAAGTTCAAATGAATAACCCCAGCCCGAATTAATGAATAAATAATTATTCCAATTAAAAACGCTGCAATTAAAAGGCGCTGCCAAACAGGCATTCCTTTTCTTTTAAAAGGATCATTAAAATTAATATTTGAACCAATAGGCAAGGTGGCCAAATGGGTTAAGTTATTTCCAAAAGTAATGTTTACGGTAGCTCTAGCATTTATTGCCCAACCATTCGCATCTAAGATCGGCGCTAGGTTTCGTTTTCTTAATTTTAACCAGGCAATTATCATAGAAGGTAAGGAAATAAGCATCATGATTGCAATAATAGCCAATGGCATTTTCCACCATACCAAGGCCATAAAACCTGCAAAAATACTTGCTAAGGCTGTTCCTATAGCCCCAATGGCCAAACCAATAGCAGCAAAAATTCCTACAAACTTTCCAATATCAAATGCTGGTGCCGGTGCTTCTGCGGCTACCGGCGCTGGTGCAACAGGAGCCGCAGCCAATGCGTTTGCTGCATGCGTATCTGCTTTTGTGGCTGTATCTGTAATTTTTGAAGTAACTAGTTGATCTACTTTTTTATCTTGATCGCTGGCAAATTTATTTACTTGGGTATTTATAAATTTTGCCACCCTGCGGTAGGGGGTCCAAAAAGCCTGACGAATGCTTATTGGGTTTTCAATAATTTTAACAATTGTGGCATCATAATCGTTGCCTTTTCTATCGTAAAATATTGCTTTTCTTCCCTCAATTAAATTATCTATATCACCATTGGTTAGCGCCGCAACTATTAGCATTTCCTCTCCTGTAGATTTAGACACGCAGTTGCAATACAATAAAAACATACCACTAAAACTAACCATGGCATTGTGTCTACCCATATCATTTACGCGAATACAAAGGTCACAACTTCTTTGGTCTATATAAAGCGTTCCAGCTTGAAAAATAGCCTTTATCCCTGCCGTATAAAAATCAAAAAACGTAACAAAATTTCTAAGTAACTTCAGCAAGTCCCTATGATATCTCACCAATCTATCTACCTCTGCCATAGCATCCACTTCAGCAGATAATTCTAAGTCTAAAGCAATTAATTTAGCAAGGGATTCTTTTGTTTCTAATCTTAATGCAAACGCAACTTTTTCTTCACCTAAACTTGCCAAAGTTGTTAAAATCTCAGAGCCCTTCCATTTTTCATAAGCTGCAAACTTAGACACAATTACGCGCCAGTCATTTTCACTTATTTCTTCCTTGGAACCTAAAACTACATCCATTACGCAGGTTTTAAACAAAGAAACTGCAGCTTCCCAAGCAGGATTTAAACCATTAACCAAACTTAGAATAGGGGTGGCTTCTACCTTCGCTATCGGATAAGTTTCAATCTCCGAAATAATGCTCGTTAAATCTTTTTGGGTAATGGCCTCTATCCTAGAATTTAACTGATTTAATACTTCTTTACTGGCTGGGTCAAAACTGGCTAACCTACAACGTAAAAAATAATCCTCCACCTTTGCCTTAATTGCTTTATAGGTAGCATAAGCTACTTCTGTATTTTCGCCAAATGGTAAAATACTTGCAGCTTCTGTTTTTGCCTTTTGCTGCCAAGCCCACCAAGCTTCTGCTTTTCCATAAAAGTCTTGCATTAACGCATCGTTAATGCCTTCCTTTCCACTTCTATCAATTGTTGAACCTACACATAATTTTATATCAACTATGAGCTGTTTCAGCTGGCTATCATCGCTGGCATCTTCCGTTATTACACCATCTCCATTAAATTTAGTTCCCGCAAAAATTCTGGTAATGTCAGAAGTGTCTTCCACACTAATCATTGTAGCATCCGACTTGCCTAAATTAGATAAGATAATTTTTGCCGTTTCTAAAAGATACTTTCCTCGCTCACTATCAGTAATAGAATTTAATGACAAAGCCTCTTTTTGCTGAAACAATTCATTGGGGTCTTTAATTAAATCCAACAACCAGTTCACTGCTTGCAAAATCTCAGGCACTCTTATTTGTCCATCTCCATCTGCATCAATTAACTGCAAAGTATTGGCATCTATCTCTAGGCCTTCTACTGGGCAACTTAAAGCTGTCCATAATTTCTGATCCAATAAGGGTAATGCGCGCAAATCATTTCCATTCTCTAAATTGACACGTTTAACGCCACCAATGGTAGAGAAACTCCATTTATGATTACTTGGTAAATTCATACTTGCATATTAGCAATCTTTTTTAAAAAATTAAAAGACTAATAAATTTTGCTAAACCACTTGCCGCTAATTGTTTCTAAAAGGAGGTCTATACTGATTTAACTTTGGCTACTATGGGTATTTTCATTTAATTTTGACCCCTCATTAGGCCTGAACCATGAATAATAAAATGAAAATAGATATTGTCTGGAAAAGCTTTCAATGCTACCCTTCTATTACAACAGTTGCTGCTACTAAAGAAAATGTTTAATCCCTTTTCTATAAACCTGCCCGTTACAGAAATTCTAAACGAAGTAAAAGAAACGCTGCAAAACCAAAACACGCTCATTGTAAATGCTCCCCCAGGTGCTGGTAAAAGTACGCTGCTTCCACTCGCACTATTAGAAGAAAATTGGCTACTTGGCAAGAAAATATTAATGCTTGAACCAAGGCGATTGGCTGCAAAAACCATAGCCTACCGTATGAGCGACCTTTATGCCACCCCAATTGGTAAAACCGTAGGCTACAGAGTTAGGTTAGAAAATGTAGTAAGCAAAGAAACCAAACTCGAAGTTATTACTGAAGGTATTCTAACGCGAATGCTGCAAAGCAATCCCTTGCTAGAAGATGTTGGACTAGTTATTTTTGATGAATTTCATGAACGAAGTATTCATGCAGATGTAGCTCTTGCCCTTTGCAGAGAAGCACAACAATTGTTACGGCCCGATTTGCGCATTATTGTTATGAGCGCAACACTAGATATGCCTCAGTTGCAAAAACTATTGCAAGCTCCTGCCATAAAAAGTGATGGCAAATTATTTCCAGTTACCCTTCATTATACGGGTGAAAATGATTTGATGCTTTTACCCGAAACTCTTGCACGCGTTGTGGTTCAAGCCGTAAAAAATGAAAGCGGAGATGTGTTGGCCTTCTTACCTGGAGAGGGAGAAATTAGAAAATGTGAAGCGTTATTAAAAACCTTTTTGCCAGAATTTCGCATCCATCCTTTGTACGGCCAACTTTCTGCCAGCGAACAAATGGCGGCCATTTGGCCCAATAAACATGGTAAAAGAAAAATTGTATTGGCCACTTCTATTGCAGAAACCAGCTTAACCATTGAAGGCATAAGAATAGTGGTAGATGCAGGCTTTAGTCGTATCTCTCGTTTTGACCCAAAAAGCGGATTGAGTAGACTAGAAACAACTATGCTCTCTAAAGATTCTGCAGACCAACGCGCTGGAAGAGCTGGAAGATTAGCGCCAGGCGTTTGTTACCGCATGTGGACACACGCCACACATGAAAGATTACAAGCCCATAGAGTGCCAGAAATTTTGGAAGCCGACCTTACCACAACGGTGTTAGACTTATTAAACTGGGGCGTAAATGATATAAGCCAATTAGCTTGGCTAAACCCTCCACCAGAAGGTGCTTTGGCCATGGCTTATGAAACTTTAGAACAATTAGGTGCTTTAGAAGAGGGTAAGATTACACCACACGGCAAACAATTACAAAGCATGGCTTGCCATCCAAGGTTGGCTCATATGCTGCTGTTGGCAAAAGAAAAACATACCCAACAATTGGCTTGCGATATTGCTGCATTGCTAGACGAAAGGGACCCGCTTGGAAAAGATGCAGGTATTGACCTTAACCTAAGAATAGAGGCGCTGCGACGCTTTAGGTTCAACAAAGGTAATGGAGCAAGTTTGGGAAGGATTGGTAAGCTGGCGACCTATTACCGCAGCCTTCTTAATGTGGAAGAAAATAATGAAACAGTAGATCCTTATGAAACGGGCTTACTCATAGCTTATGCTTATCCAGAACGCATTGCTTGTGCAAGAATTGGCAACAATGCCCAGTTTCAATTGGCCAATGGAAAAATTGCCACTGCCGGCCATAAAGACAACCTTGCTCATGAACCTTGGCTAGCAGTGGCACACATGGATGCGCGTGATGGATTAGGTAAAATATTCTTGGCAGCACCTTTAAATCCCAAAGATTTATTGCCTCTTGTAAAACAAAAGCAAAATATTGTTTGGGATAGCAGAAAAGGAGGACTACAAGCCTCCCAAGAATTGCGTATTGGAAGCATTGTGTTGCAATCTAAACCACTTGCCAAACCAGATGAATCTTTGGTTCAAAAAGCCATCTTAGAGGCTATTAAGAAAGAAGGATTAAGCTTATTAAACATTGACGAAGAATTTGAGCAAGCCTTACATCGCATGCGTTGCTTTGCGATTTGGAATAAGGAAGAAGGCTGGCCATTATGGGATTTAGCAACATTATTAAAGCAAGCAGAAGTTTGGCTTAGCCCTTCGATAAATAATTGCAAAAAGAATGAAGACTTAAAAAAGATAAGTATAAAAGAGGCACTTATTTGCAGTTTAAACTGGGAACAACAGCAACAACTTAACAAAGATTGTCCAGAGAAAATTATGGTTCCAACTGGGTCGGCCATACGCTTGCATTACCAAGCAAACGGAGAGGCACCAGTGTTGGCAGTGCGCTTGCAAGAAGTGTTTGGATTAAGCGATACCCCAAAAGTAAACAAACAACAAATCTCGGTAGTAATGCACCTGCTTTCTCCAGGATATAAGCCTGTTCAAGTTACCTCCGACCTACGTAGCTTTTGGAACAATACTTACCATGAAGTGAAAAAGGAATTACAAAGACGCTACCCTAAACACGCATGGCCCGAAGACCCTTGGAAAGCAGAGCCCGTGAGAAAAGGGAAGTCTGCTATTTAATCTTCCTTAATTACTTTAAAAAGTTGCGAGCCCATTTCTGTGCTTACTTTTATAAAATATAATCCGCCTTTAACCCCACTAAGATCTACTTCCATAAGTTGTTTGTTTTTCTCGGTTTGAGCCCAAACTAATTTACCCATCAAATCGTACACTTCAATTTGAATTAAATTAGTTGCATTGCTGCTAATGGAAAATTTTTGTTGAAAGGGATTTGGATAACAGGCTATTTGACTCTTATTAATTTCCGAAGCAAGGCCAGCAGGTAAATTAGACTTGAATGGCTTTGAAGTGTAAATTCTGTATTCTCCGGGATTTAACACCTCTGTTTGCAAAGGATTTATTACCAAAACAGAATCACCGCTTATATAATTATACCAAGTACCTGTTCTTTGAAAACTTGGTGTTACTGTTTGTGGCAGTATATCAAAATTGCCCACTATAATTACGTTCATAGAGTCATGAGTAATACGCAAATATTTAACTACTCCAGCAGCATCATACACATAATTATTTGAACTCAAAGCAACATGCTGTTTAAGTTCTGCCATGGCTCCAATTTCATGGTAAATTTTCATTCGCTTGGCGTCACTTAAATAATTCCACCTAAAAGGTTTATTGCCTAATCTTCCGTTGGTGTTTATAGAAACTTCATACCCCAATTCTCCTCCTTGCCATATCATTTTGGGGCCGCGTAACGGTAATAATAGCGCATGGTAAGCCGCTACTCTTGGTAAAGCTTGGTCTAGTTGTTTGGTGCTATAATTTGCATTGCCATTTCCAAAAGTTAAAGTAGAAAACATAATTCTTTCTTCATCATGACTCTCTGCATACGTTACTAAATTTGGTTCAGTAAAATTTCTACTTTTGTAATTGCCCCAACTTAAATTGGCTTTGGAATTGTTGAAACCCATGGTTGCCTCGGCAAAATTCTCGGTCATTTTACCCCACATCATAAAGCCCATATCTGCCAAAACCTTTTCTTCTGAGTTATCCCCTAAATGCTCTAAAATTAAATAGGCATCAGGCGCATATTTTATAATCTCGTTGCGTATGCGGCTCCAAATGTTAACACGACTTTGATCATACGCATTCCAGGCGCTAACATCAGAACCCGTATTCTTTTGGGTAAAGCCTTTAGATAAATCAAAGCGATAGCCATCTATTTTGTATTCGGTAATCCAATATTTAATTACCCTATCGGTAAAGTTTTGAACCACTGTTGCCTCGTGGTTATAATCATAACCAACCCCGTATGGGTGTTTATCTACTTGGTTAAACCAAGGATTGTCTGCAGTAGGTTGCCCATATTGCCCTGCCGCAGGATTAAAATACATTCTTACTTGTGGGTTTTGCCCAAACGAGTGGTTTAAGGCAATATCTAATACAACCGCGATACCCATGCCATGGCAGGCATCTACAAACGCTTTAAACTCGTTTTTGGAACCATAATATTTATCTACAGCAAAATAAAACATGGGATTATAACCCCAGCTTTCATTTCCCTCAAACTCCATTATGGGCATTAATTGAATACAGTTTATGCCAAGCCTTTTAAAATAGCTTAGCGTATCGGTTAAGGTTTTAAAATCATGCTTACCAATAAAATCTCTTAACAACATTTCGTACACTATTAGCTTGTATTTGTCTGGCCTAGTATAGGAGCTGTTTTTCCAATCAAATGGTGCCTCACCAATTTTTAACACCGAAACCACTTCAGTAGTTTTACCTACAGGATAAGGTATCAAATCAGGATAAATTTCTTTACTAATCCATTGGTCGTTCCATGGGTCTAAAAACTTATCGGCATACACATCTGCCACACGCATTTGGCCATTAATTATATATTGAAATGCATATTCTTTTCCTTTTTCTAACCCAGTAATGGTAAGCCAATAGCGCGATTGGTCAATGGTTCTATTCATTAACATTTCTGTTCTAAATTCCCAATTGTTAAAATCACCTAACACATATACAAAATCCTTTAATGGCGCAAATAAAACCAGCGTTACTGTAGTATCATTTATATAGTTAATTCCTTCAACCATGCCATTGGGTATGGGCAAAACTGGTGTGTTGGGTTTTTCAATAACATAGCTGCTATCGTAATAGCTTGTTCCGTTATAAATACCTTCTAGCACTAAATCAATTCGGTTCGAACCTAACTCCGATAAAGCAAAACGCCTAGAAAGTTGGGTACTGTTACTATCTTCTAACAACTTTATACCATTAGCAAAAAACCTAAGTATGCTAGGGTTTGAAGCTGAAGCCTGTAAGTTAACAGAATCGCTATTAACAAAAAAGGATGCTTTGTTAGGTTCATTAATTTTTAGTTGGTAGCCGCCTTGACTTACATCCACAAAAATATCTCCATTAGAGCTTGTTTTGCCCGTTTTAGAGCCATTGCTATTTCTAAAAACCAAAGCAATTTTTAGGATAGTTTCATTGGCAGGTACGCCATAATAAGTTCTAATATTACCTATGTTTAAAGTGTATTTATTGCTAGTGCCAATGCGTGTTAGCAGCGCCTTGGGTAAATTAACACCCCATCCTGCAATCACATATTTCCAATCAGAGCCAGATGTGCTCGAAGAGGTAATAACTCCTGTATGCGCATAAATACTTGCCTCGCCTAACAGACCTGCATTACCTAAAGAAGCATCGTAGGTAATTACTACATTGTTATCTGCTGCGCTGGCAAAGGCTGGACTAATACTTACGAGTTGTTGTGCATACAAGAAACTTGTTACAATAAGTGCTAAAGCAAATGATACACTTTTTATTATGCTGCTATTTTTAAATTTAAACATGTTTCAAAATTAACAATATATTAATATGGTTCAAAGCTGCCTTTGTTTGGTTCTGTTAAATTATTGTATAAATTTGATTTAACTATCCATACCTATGAAACACCTTAAACTATCTATCTTTCTTTCTACTCTTTGTATTCTTATAAATGTTCATACACTATTTGCTTCCCATGTGGTGGGCGTAGAAATGCGGAGTAGAAATGTGGCGACACGCGTTTATGAGGTAACCCTAAAGTTATATAGAGATTGCGCTGGTGTGCAATTGTGTGGCAATTGTGGTTCTGGAAACTCCCCGGTGCCCTGTTCTCAAAGCTTAACAGTTGCAGGCATTACACACCCTGCTGGTGTAGCCCATAATTTACCTACTCAAGCCTGTTCAGGAACAAGCTTTGGCACTTATAGTATTCCCATTGCAACGGGTTCTACTGTTTTTGATGCGGTTCAATTGTGCAATCTCAATGTGAGTATTTGCAGAAATTGCAATACCAGAACACCAGGAACTTTTTCCCCAGGAATGGAGGTGTATACATTTAGAGGAAATGTTGACCTCACCGGCCTGCCTGCTTCTTGCTGTTGGGTTTCTATTGGTATAACGCCAATCTGTTGCAGAAACAACGCAGTTACTACTTTGCAAAACCCCGGAGGAATAACCTTCTATGGCGATATTCAATTAAACATATGCACCCCAACGCCAAATGAAAGCCCAATTTTTCAAAATGAAGCCGAGCCAATTGCCGTTTCCGGTGTAGATTTTTCATACAATATAGCTGCCTATGATCCTGACGGTGATTCGCTCAGTTTTCGTTTTGGCGCTACGCAAACTGCAAGGGGAACCAATGCCCCCTATTCGGTACCTTATTCTGCCACGGTACCTTTTCCTTATTTAGGCGCTCCAGGTCAATCGCCGCCCCTATTGCCTCCTTTAGGTATAAGTATTGACCCAATTACTGGTTTAGTTAGATTTAGAACACAAGGAAGTTTTGTTTCAAATTTAGTTATAGAAGTACTTGAGTGGAGAAAAATCAATAATGTTACCACCCTCCTAAGTATTTCTAAACGTGATATTCAATTCTATTCTTTAACTGGCTCTTCTGGCGGAAGTGGTCCTTCAATAAAGATTTATCAGGATGGAACTGTAATCACTAACCTAAATATCACAACTTGTGGTAGTGATGGTATATGTTTTGATGTGATTGCAAACGCCAGTAATGTGACAGGTAACGATACCACAGACCTTATAATTACAGCTGGATCATCTAATGCAACAACAACGGTAACCCGCCCATACAATGTAAGCACTAGGCAAATAAACGGCCCTAAACATGATACTTTGCGGGTTTGCCTAAACGGACTTAATAATAATACAAATTTTCAGGCGAAACCTTATTTTTTACATGTTAAAGCAAAAAGCAGATCTTGCCCCCTTAATACTTCTACCACACGCACCTTAGTTATTAATAAAAGTAATTCTTCAATTTTAGGGATATATAAAGAGACGAAGGTTTTTGGAGTACCGTTAATGACATTTCTAGTTCATTCGCAATTTCCATTTTACCGCGATAGCACCCAATGGTATATAGAAACTACTCCAACTTCAAATACCTTTAATTTAGTGGGCGCAGGTTCAGACACATTAAACAATCTTGTTCTAAATCAAGGTGGATGGTTTGGCTTAAGGGTTAGTGTTTATAAGCCAAATTGCGGAAGATATACCCTTATAGATTCTATTTTTGCCGGAGATTTAAAAGTAGAATTAGTTAATAAAACAAATGCCAAATGCCCTGGAGATTCAAATGGCACTATTGTTTTTAAACGGATTGGTTCAAATGTTCCACTATTGGCAACAATATCCTTAGGAGATGGTCATAACTACTTCCCAAATCTTAGGCCTTGGTTGCCTGTTGATACAATTTCTAACTTACCTATTGGCTTATATTCTCTTAAGGTAAAAGATGCTTTGGGCAATATAGACAGTATGTGGGTGGAGATTAAACGTTCGTCAAATCCCTTTGTTCTTGGAGCTGCCTCTATTAACAATGTAGGCTGCAACGGCGATACCTCTGGCATGGTTACGCTGAATATAACTGGCGGTGATTCTGCCACGTTTAGATGGTACAGCAAAGACAGCCTTAGCTGGCAAAATAGTAGCACCTTCAATAACCTCAAAGCTGGAACTATAAAATTTCATGTACGAGATTCGGTTGGCTGCAGAACCAACCAAACGCTAAACATTACCCAACCAACAGTGCTTGTTTCTAGTGCATCTGTTTCCCAATTGCTCAAATGCAAAGGCGATTCAAACGCAACCATTATGGTGCAAGCGAGTGGTGGAACTTCGCCTTATCAAACTAAACTCGGACAAGGAAATTTTGCCTCAGTTTTTAACTATGGTAACCTTAAGGCTGGGCTTTACAATATTGAGGTTAAAGACAATAAAGGTTGTATTAAGCAACATAGTGTAAACATTGTTGAACCTAGTACTAAATTTACAGCAAGTACAATTGTTACACAACCGCTGTGCAACCTGCAAAGTGGCTCTGCAACCATTTCGGCTCAAGGAGGTGTAAGCCCTTATCAATATTGGTTATCTGGCAATACGGCTGGGTCAAATAATAATATAATTAATATTCCATCTGGCAATAGAACCCTCTTTGCCAGAGACAGTGCCCAATGC
>VEQB01000341.1 GCA_018883485.1 Bacteroidota bacterium | reverse complement strand
CGATGTATACCGACCAGCCGCCATAGAGCAGCTAAAGGTTTTGGGCGCACAATTGGAAGTGCCTGTTTTCTTCGAAATGGAGAATAAAAATCCTGTAAGCATAGCACAAAATGCACTAAAAGCGGCCAAAGAAGCCAATGCCAAAGTGTTAATTGTGGATACTGCGGGTCGTTTAAGTATAGATGAAGAGATGATGGCCGAAATTGGCAATATCAAACGGGTGTTGAACCCACAAGAAATTTTATTTGTAGTAGATGCCATGACAGGCCAAGATGCCGTGAATACTGCAAAAGCCTTTAATGATGTTTTAGATTTTACCGGGGTAATCCTTACCAAGTTAGACGGTGATACCCGCGGTGGTGCGGCCTTGTCAATCAAGAGTATCGTAAACAAACCCATCAAGTTTATGGGTATGGGCGAGAAGATGGAAGCTTTAGATACCTTCCATCCAGATCGTATGGCCCAGCGTATTTTGGGAATGGGTGATATAGTAAGTTTGGTAGAACGTGCCCAAGAAGTTTTTGATGAACAAGAGGCCGAGAAAATTCAAAAGAAGTTATTAAAAGACCAATTTACTTTTGAAGATTTTTATACCCAAATTCAGCAAATTAAGAAAATGGGGAACCTCAAAGACTTGATGGGAATGATACCTGGCGTAGGCAAAGCCGTAAAGGATCTGGATATCAGTGATGACGCATTTAAAGGAATAGAAGCCATTATCAATTCTATGACACCAGGCGAACGCCAGACTCCAGATATCATTAATGGTTCAAGAAGGAAAAGAATTGCAGCAGGCAGCGGCACAGATATACAGCAAGTAAATCAGTTGCTCAAGCAATTTGAAGACATGCGCAAGATGATGAAGAGCATTGGCAAAATGCAAGGCGCCGGCAGAAGCATGAAGGGCATGCCGTTTGGGAGGTAGTTAAATATCAATTAATTAATTTGGAATTATGGGGAAAATTGGTTTAGTTTTGATTAAACTAAAAAGCCATGAACCATAACAATCCAAAATTTGAAAAGCAATCACACACGATTGTTTTATTCACTATCATACTTTTAGCTAAAGTATTCACTTTCGAAATTAAGGCCCAATCCTACCAATTTTTAATTGGTAATCCTGCAGTTACAGATACGAATACCAATTACACTCTCAATGCTGGTTTAACAAGGTGTTATTTCGATTCTTTGCATGCAATTGATACAAGTATACATAGTTTTTTATCTGGAGAAAAGGCTTTTAAAAGGTATAAATATGTAATGCAAGATCGCATTTATAACAATAGTGCACAAATTGGGGGGGACATTTTTACTTCAGCTGAAATGGGTAAACAGCTTTTGTTGCAAAATATCCAGCCATGCGCAAATTCTGATTATCCTTGGACTATAGTTGGTCCTAGAAATACAGGAGTGTCTACATTAGGGATAGTAATGGCTGTAGCCATTCACCCAACTAATCCTGATATTATTTACGCAGGCACACAAGCCTCAGGTTTATGGCGAACCGAAAATGGAACTCATGCTCCAAATGCTGTGGTTTGGGAAAATGTAACAGATGAATTAAATCTTCCCGCTCTTGGCATTTCTTGGATAGAATTTGATCCATCCAACTCAAATACTGTTTATTTTGCAACTGGGGCCACGGCCATTCTGGTATGCTAAGTTATGGCGCAGGAATTTTTAGAATTACCAATAATGGTATCCCTACTAATATCATTGATTTTTCAAATCCAGTATATGAAGCAAAAGATTTTTTTGTAAGCAAATTTGTTTTTCATCCTGACAATAGTAATATAATGTATGCTATAAGTACAAAGAACTTTTACAAGTTGGTTAAGAATGGCCAGGGCAATTGGTCAATTGCATATTCAAAGGACGCTTTAGATCCTGTTTTTCCATTGTATGTAGGAAAAGCAGGATCTTACTCAAATTATTTAGAAGATTTGGAAGTTCAAAAAATCGACAATGTATTGCAAATCTATATTTCTTCCCATAGGCATAAAAATGCGAAGGAAGCCTTAGTATTCGCTAGGGCTTGGAGAAATGATGAAAATTTAAATACTAATTGGCAAGAAATTTTTACCAACTTGCCAGATTATCAGGATAACAGATATATTAGTTTGGAAGTATCGAATAATGACCCAGGTGTCCTTTATTGCATGGTTAACAGAACCCTACCCAATGGCAATAATGATTATAATGTACAATTATATAAATCTACTAACAATGGCTTAAGTTTCAATTTTATAAAAGGTGTGGATGTTGGTTACGTCAATTCAAATCCATCAGGTAATCATTTGTTTATTGTATCTGATATAGATAAGAATATAGCATTTATCGGGGAGAATGTGCTGTATAAAAGCACTAACTTTCAATCTACTGCAGATTTTTCGAACCCAGTATCAGACTACTACCCAAGTTTAGACAAAAATTCTACATTAGGCAGAACTCATGCTGATATAAGAGGTATTGGAGAGTTTCATAGCAATGGACAGTCAGGCATTCATAAACTTGTTATTGGCCATGATGGCGGAATTTCTATGGCTAATTTGGGCACTGGAACAGGTTGGGCAAATTTAATAAATACCTCTAACTGGACAAATATTAATGGTAATTTAGAACTATCTCAAGCATTTGGATTTGATATACATCCTGAAACTGGTTACCCTGTTATTGGATTGCAGGACAATGGAACACAGAAGTTTATTGGACCAGAATGGCTGCAAAAAGGATGGGGCGATGGTGCCGCAGTTGAAATTTCTAAATCGAGTCCTTCTTATATTTACTTGCAATCAAATGAAGCATTCTACAAGTATGATTTTAGTTGTTTTGAGAATTCAAATTCAACCTTTGGTTGTTTAGATTATATTTCAATACCAATAAAGCAATTTCAAAACATGCCAATGAAATTGGATCCAGTAGATGATAGAACCCTCTGGGCTGCTCAAAATAAATTGTATAAATATAACCAGCTCACCAATCAAACTACACCATTACCAGCAAACAGTAATTACCTCTCTGGGGATAATAATATTACTAATGATGATGTCAGGACATTTGATATTTCTAAATCTAATCCATATATCATTATGGT
>VEQB01000340.1 GCA_018883485.1 Bacteroidota bacterium | reverse complement strand
GGCTAGGAGTAGATGGTATTCCTAATACTTTGTATTTAATGCAAGACGGGCAAATAAATTACTCCCTAATTAGAAGCTTTTCTGCGGTTGATTATGCTTTTATAGCTTCCTATGCCAAAGAAACAAAGATTCCTGGTTTAAATTTAGGTATGAATGCAAAAGTAATTAGAAGGGTAGTGGGAGATTTTGGTGGCGCTTGGGGATTTGGCCTCGATGTGGGTGCCACTTACTTTAAAGGAGATTGGAAGTTTGCTGCTATGGGTAGAGACATTACCAGCACTTTTAACGCCTGGGATTATAACCTTACGCCAGAAGATAAAAACCAATTGATTGCGGCAGGCAATGCACTTCCAACTGGCGGCTTAGAGATAACGCTACCACGTTTTACATTTGGCGTAGCCCGTAAATTTGAATTTAAAAATAAAAAGTACAGCGTTTTGCCAGAATTCAATTTAGACCTTACCACAGATGGGCAGCGTAATGTTTTAATAAGCTCTAATATAATTAATCTCGACCCAAGAATGGGCTTAGAATTAGGGTACAGTGATTTTGTTTTTCTTCGTGGAGGCTACAGTACTTTGCAAAGAGTAACAGATATAAGTGGTAAGGAATCTTTTAATGGAATGCCAAGTTTAGGAGTAGGTATTAAACTTAAATCATTCTCTATAGATTATGCCATGGGCAACGCCTTTAACCAAGGTTTAATAGGCATGAGTAATATTATTAGCTTAAAATACGGTATCAATAAAAAGAGTTAATTCAACTCCTTCAATTCTCCTTCACCTTCTTCTTTTTGGTGGTATAAATCTAAGGCGGTTATCATGCCAATAAAACCCCAAAGTAAAACAGCAATTTTATCTTGCTCGCTGTAGGCGTTTAATAAACCGTGCGCTAAGTAGGTAATGAGTCCCAGTAGTATTCCTGCGCTTAGAATTCTAATTTGAGCAGTTCTGCCTCTATAAATTAATTTAAGTCCAGTATGAAATGTGGCAAACACAATTAACAGAAAACTTGCTAGCCCCAACCAACCACTTTCTGATAAAGGGTTTAAGTATTCGCTATGAGCATGACCTTGGTCGCCAAATGCAGTGGTAATGGGCGTTTCAAATTCTGGATCTTGGTAAGGCGCATAAGTAAAACTATAGGCTCCTGGCCCAAATCCAACTAGGGGTTTTTCTTTCACCATATTTATGGCAGCTGCCCATCTATTTACGCGCTCTAAATTAGATACATCATTTCTTACATTAGAAACAGATTCTAAATGCTTCTCAAATCCCTCTGCTGAATTTTGCTTATTTTGGTAAAGTTGAAAGAAAATATCATCAAAGTTAACTGCAATAAAAGAAACCCCAATGGCCAATACAACTAGCATGTGCCAAAGGCGAAGTCTAAAGATAATTGCAATTCCTAAAACAGCCGCAGCCAACAAACTTACCCAGCCAGCGCGGGTATAGCTAAATATTAAACCAACCACAAATAGAGCTAAAATACCTCCTGAACCTATTACTGTTAAAAAATTGAGGTTCATTCTAAAACCAAAGAGCAAAAACAAAAAAAGCAAAGGAATAAAAAAGGCAATTGCCGCAGCATAAATCCCATGAGCAATATAAAAGGGCGCCATAATTTCAAATGAACTTATTTGAGAGAAATTGTCGTTGCTATGTTTAATTAGCGTAACAATAATAACCGCAGCTAAGGGAATCATGTAAGCCCATAAATAAGCATAAATGTTTTTAAAGTTCTTAAATAGCACTACACCCAAGAAATAAAATACCAATAGAAACCAGCTTCTCGACAAGAAAAATTTAATACTAACCACCTTTTCTTGGGAAGTAAAACAAGTGAATAATATCCATGCTAAATTGATAAGAATGGCGATGCTAATTGGATGTTTTAAAACATTAAAATCATATTCACCATCAATAATAAATTTATAAATTACCAAAAGAAATACCCCAATTATCATGGGTTCTACGGGTAAACTTAAGCCAAGGCCAAGCACTACATTTTCTACATTAATAGAAAGAGGAACCAAGAAAACAAGAATAATAATTAAAGAATCTAATTTAAGTAAAGCCAACAAGGCTAAAGCAGCTAAGCCGGGCAAGGCCGCAACCCAATACCACTCAAAGGCAATGCCAAGGCAATTGAGCAAAATAAATACTATGCCACTTGCCCAGAACCATTTGTTCTTTGCCGCTAAGTTCACTTGCTAGGAAATTAAATCGCCGTTGCGCTGAAATTTTTCTACAAATAACAAAACAATACAGCCCAAAATAAACGACCCCAAAATAGCTCCAGCCACAATTAACCAACGTATTGGATAAGCTTTTCTTTCTGCTGCCGTGGCTGTTTGTAGAATAAATACATTAGATAAATTGCCATTCACATCAATTCGTGCTTGGTCTAATTTTTTCTTCAACTCGGTCATTTGCTCTATTTGGTACTCTAGCGTGGCTTGCAAACTTTGCGATTCTGCACCATACATGGCCAAATTATTTTGTTGGGCTCTAACAGATTCTGTCATGCCTCCTTTACCTGCCAATTCTGTTATTGCCTTCGATTGTTCTTCCACATTATAAACGCCTTTAGCACCTAGCTCGTTCATGCGGTTTTTAATGGCATTAATTTCTTCTTCCTTGCGTTTGTATTCTGTTTCAATAATATTTAAAGCTTGCAAGGCAATACGTTTTTGAACCTCAGTTTTAACGCTATCTAAAATCATCACTATGCCATTGGCAATATCTGCAGCAGTTTGTGGGTCTTCATCTAAAACATTTACTTCAATAGAAGCATAAGGCGTTTTTTTAGTGCTAATATTTTTCTCGTATTTCTTACCTAATTTATAGTTCTTTTCATTATCGCTAGGGTCTATGCCATAATGTTCTTCTAGTTTAAACCGCTTAATAACCTTTCCTTTTAAGTAATCCGATTCTAATATTTGAACAAATTGCTGCGCACTTACTTGTTCCCCAAACTCTAGTGGATCTTTTTGTTTTACTCTGCTGTCTGTTAATAAGGCACTCGAAATGGAGTTATTGGTACTAGGGTAAAATACAGCGGTAGAAAGAAATTTAGGCTTAATTATCCAAGGGCTAGAAA
>VEQB01000339.1 GCA_018883485.1 Bacteroidota bacterium | reverse complement strand
ATGCTGTATCTGTTGAGGTTTTCGTGATTTTAGCCCATTTTGAAGTTTGTAGTTTCCCTTCAAATCCATCAAGAAGTTTGTTAAGTATTAGCCGTTGCCTTTCATTGATTGGTGTATACTCATGATGTTTCCAAAATTCTGCTTTTCGCAATATTTTTTGTGTTGTGTTTTCTGTGGCAAGCATGGCACTTTTCAAACAGTGTAAAAACCATTCAAGCCATTCTGTTATATCGCCCGTGCTGTGTTGTACTTTTTGTAATATATCGTAATAGCGTTTGCGTTCAAGCAAAATTTGGCCCGACATACTATAAAAACGCTCTCCACTATTTTCGGAGCGGGCAAGCAGCATGTCTGTAATAGCTCTTCCAATTCGTCCGTTGCCGTCATCAAAAGGATGTATGATGATAAACCAAAAATGGGCAATGGCAGCTTTTAACACAGAATCAAGCTTGTTCTCATTATTAAACCAATTGAGGAACTTGTCCATTTCTGCTTTAACAAATTCTGGTTTAATAGCTTTGTAATGCACTTTTTCTTTTCCCATAGCCCCAGATACTATTTGCATTTCTCCCGTGCGATATTTACCAACTTCTATTTCATATGGACCGCTAAACCCACTTGGAAAAAGTGCTGCATGCCAACCGCACAATCGTTTTTCTGTTAAAGGTAATTTATTTCGTTGGGTGGCATCCAACATCATTTCTACAATTCCTTCAATATTTCTATTACTAGGCACAAGCCCAGCTGTATTAATTCCCAAACGCCTTGCAATAGACGATCTTACCTGCTCATAATTTAGCAGCTCTCCTTCAATTTCTGAAGATTTTACAACGTCTAAAGTTAATGCGGTTAGGCTGGCTTCTTCTTTTGCAATAAATCCAAGTGCATTCATTTGGCCGATGATTTTGCCTTGCATTAACCGAACATCTCCAAACAATGCATGTATTAGCTTATCATCCCAAGTAAAGGATGTCCAGTTTTGATGCTCATAAATATACTTTCCCATTACTTAATAATAACTTTGCGGCAAATATACTGATTTTTTACCGCAAAAATGCGGTGATTAATTAGCTTAATTACCGCATGGCTTAGCCAATCCTTTGAAGCCCTCAAAAATTATCTTTAACCCAAGTACTTTTTGTTTGCGTAAAGGCTTTTAAACCTTGCTCTCCTAATTCCCTTCCAAAGCCACTTGCTTTAATGCCTCCAAAGGGTATACGCACATCACTTTTTACAATGGCGTTAATATACACCATACCTGTTTCAATTTCTTGAGCCATTGCTTTGGCGGTTTCCATATCGCGCGTAAAAATGCTTGCACCTAAACCAAAGCGTGTATCATTGGCTAATAAAATGGCTTCTTCAATTTTGTTAAATCCAAATACACTTACCACTGGTCCAAACAATTCTTCTTCATAAGCTGGCATGTCGGGCGTAACCTCACTTAAAATAGTAGGAGGATAAAACCAGCCTTTCTCTGGAATTTGGGCTTGTTGGAAAACTATGTTAGCGCCTTGTTCTAAACTTTTGGTTACCTGTTTTACCAAGGTTTCTTTTAAATCTTTTCTGGCTAGTGGGCCAATATCTACGCCTTCTAGTAGTGGGTTGCCAAGGCTTAATTGGCTTACTTTTTCTATCAATAGTTTTTCAAAATCTGCCTTTATTTCGTTTTGAACCAAAAAGCGTTTCGCGGCCACACAGCTCTGACCATTATTTTGAAACCTAGAAAAAACTACTTGGTCTATGATTTCGACTAAAGGTGCATCTTTTAAAATAATAAGGGCATCTGAACCACCTAATTCTAACACCGCAGGTTTAAT
Organism: Bacteroidota bacterium; assembly: GCA_018883485.1. Lineage (GTDB taxonomy): Bacteria > Bacteroidota > Bacteroidia > UKL13-3 > UKL13-3 > B1. Next base: position 1,285 of record VEQB01000339.1, on the reverse strand, counting down.
AGCTTTGGCTGCCAAGGACGCAACCTCGCTACCTGCACGTTCACTACCTGTGAGCGATACAGCCTTAATAGTTGGATGTTGAATTAAGTTAGCAATGGTATCGTTATCTGCAAAAATAGTTTGGATCAAACCGCCCCCAAAACCAGCCTCTTCAACTAATGCCTGAAGGGCTAAACTACATTTGGGTACATTGGGTGCCGGTTTAACCAACATTACATTGCCACTCATTAAAGTAGGTAAAGCACTGCGCAATATTTGCCAATAAGGGAAGTTCCAAGGAAAGATACCTAAGATTACGCCCAGTGGTTCTTGAGAAATTTTTACTTGGGTGCTTGGGTCGAGCTTAGTTAATTGTGGTTGTAAGAGTGCCTCTGCATGGTTTGCGTAGTAGCTACAAAGGCTTGCAGATTTTAGCACCTCGGCTTTTGCATGGATGGCTAATTTACCCATTTCTTCTGCTGCCAAATCTCCTAACATAGTTGCATTGGTTTCCAGCAATACCTGCAAACGCAGAAAAAGAGCAGCCCTTTCTTTAAAGACGCTCTTTTTCCATTCTTTAAAAGCCTCTTGAGCTTTATTTAATTTGGTATTTATGCTTGCTTCATCTTCAAATGCAAAAGAAGCAAAAGTTTCTTCTGTAAACGGGTTAACAGAATTAAACATGTATATTTTTACTATTAATTGCCTTTAAAATTGGCAGGTCTTTTTTCTAAGAAAGCTCTAGTACCTTCAATAAAATCTTCGCTTCCAAAGAAGTTTCCAAATTCATTAATTTCAATATTGTTCCCATCTGCACGTTTTTCGTAAAAGGCATTTACGCAACGAATAACAGAAGCGATAGCCATTGGTGCTTTGCTTTTAATTTTTCCTAAGATTTCTTCTGCTTTTGCTATCAACTGATCTGCTGGTACTACATGATTAACAAGACCCAATTGCAGAGCAGTTTGTGCATCAATCATATCGCCTGTCATTAAAAATTCTAAGGCTCTACCTTTGCCAATTAATTGAGCCAAGCGCTGGGTTCCTGCGTACCCTGGTGTTATTCCTAGGTTCACTTCTGGTTGTCCAAATCTTGCTTTTTCTGTGCAAATGCGAATGTGGCACGACATGGCTAATTCATTTCCACCGCCTAGAGCAAAACCATTCACAGCGGCAATAATTGGCTTTGGGCAATGGTCTATGGCGCGTAAAACGGCATGACCTTCTTCGCTCATTTTGGTTCCTTCTTCTACATTGAAGTTGGCAAATTCTGCAATATCTGCACCTGCTGCAAATGCTTTAGAGC
>VEQB01000338.1 GCA_018883485.1 Bacteroidota bacterium | reverse complement strand
AAGTTATAATGAGGTGCTGATCGGATTTGAACCGATGTGTCGGCTTTTGCAGAGCCGTGCCTCAACCACTCGGCCACAGCACCTTTTATAGAAGTTTAAAAATTTTTCTACTTTTCTAAAATTGAGTAATGGGTTTGTAAGGCCGTCCAATACTAATTAGTATTCTCCTTGTTCGTCTTAATTTTACTTTAGACCTGTTAGATAATTTAAAATACTTAGTGGTATTGGTTAGCAATACTCCAAATAGTATTATAAATAGCCCGTAAGATTGATTAAGGTTTATAAGTTGGTTTGAAAATAGCCATCCAGCAATTACAGTTACAATAGGATTGATGTAAGTATGTGTGCTTACCAAAGCAGCAGGTTGCACTGAAAGTAGCCATATGTAAGATATATAAGCCACAAACGAACCAAATACAATTAAGAAAATAAGACCTAACCAAGCCGAAATAGGCACTATTGAAAAAGAAAAACCAATCCATTCACCACGCACAAGTGCCAAAATAAAAGAAGTAATTCCAGCGGTAATAAGTTGTTGTGCAATATTCATAAATTTTGAATGACTTGATGGATTGTTCTTTGAATACAAAGAACCTAGTACCCATAAAATACTGCTTAGTGCTAAGACTGCAAATGCCATAATTCTTAGGGTGCTTGAGGTGCTATGGGTTGAATCACTCACGCTTCCATTCAAGAAAATTATTAATCCTATAAAGCCTATAACCAAACCAATTGGTATAAATTTATCTGCAAAATAACTCTTCCAATTTCTCTTGTCTATAGCTACAAACCAAAAAGGTCCAGTTGCAATAGCAATTGCTGCTTCAGCGGCAGAAACATACTGTTCCCCCCAACCTACAAGACCCGTTCCTCCTGTTAGGATAAGTGTTCCAGTAATAGCATTCTTTTTCCAATTGAGAATAGAATTTGCTTTTTCACCTCTAGTTAATAAATAACCAAATGCAATTGTACCTGCCGCTAAAAACCTAAATCCTGTAAGGATAAAAGGAGGAAAACCTTCAAGTCCTAAGGAAATAGCCAAGAAAGTTATTCCCCAAATTACATATATGTTAGCGTATGCAATAGGCACTAACCATTTATTTTTATTGTTATTCATTTTATTGTTCTTTTTTTATTGTTATATTTTTGATAATAAAAAAGGCGTTACGGTATGCCGTAACGCCTTTTCAAAATGTTTAATGAAGGTTCATTTACGACTATACCGATTGATAGGCATACAGCAACACATCAGCATGTTATTGAAGATATTTTGATTTATTTTGATGTTATTAATAAATTTTTGAGTCATTTTATTTTAAAATTTAAGCATAAAAAAAGCCCCACGATTGTATCGGGAGGCTTTATAATATTTAATGTTTTTTTATATTTTACCCGATACAATAACTTAATGGCATAGCCATGCAACAACACATCATCATTGATGTAGCACTTTTGTTTTTGTATGCAGTAATTGAGTGGTTCACTTTTTTAAATGTTACTTATTTATTTTTGTGCAACATTAAATTAAGTTTTTCTAAAATGCAACAACTTGTTAAAAATATTTTCTTAATTAACGTAATCATAACATATGCCTTTGCGTTAATCTCCTCCTGAATCCCAACAAAACTTAAGTCAAAGAAAGGACGGAGGTCATTCATTCAATGTCTAAATGTTAAACCCCGCAAATTATTACACTGTCCTGTCGAACAGTTAACTAAAACGTTTTGCGTGCATGCGATGTTGAACTATACCTAAGGTAGCGTTTATTAAAGTTTATTAAATTGTTTGTGTAAATAAACATCCTTATAGTAATAAAAAATAGAGCCCTGAAGAATTCTGGGAGAACAAATTCATGATTACCTTTTCTATCTGCAGAAGAAGTCGAAAACACCCTCGCAAACTTATTTTAAACACACCGTTTACGGCTTGCGGTTCTTGCTAAAATCATCAAACAAGGCGCTCTTACTTTACCAAAAAATTTCGATCAAACCAAGCCTCAAACGAAAAATCTATAACACTTTTATAGCACGCTTAAACGGTTCTCCCGCGCAAGGTGGGACAGGCTTCTCAACCGGAGTTTATCTCATAAGATAAATTATTTTTATAGGAATTCGATGATTTTCAATTCATGGCTTGGCCTGCGGCCACCAAGAAAATCTAGCTGTTATGTGCTGCCCTTCTTCTCATTGTTTCACTAGTTTAATTGTCCTATTGTCAATTCTCAGGAAATAAAGACCATTTGATAGGTATGAAAAATTTTGCTGCTCAATATTTATTCCTGTCCAAATAACTTGACCAAAATAATTAATTAGTGTGAAAATTTCTTTTCCTGTCGTGTTTGTTAGGTTGATTTTGTTTGAGAATGGATTAGGGAATACTTCGATTTTAGTATTTGTTTCGATTGAGTTTTCAATTCCTGTTGTTAAGCAACCTAATGTATAATTTTGGAAAAATGACCAAAGTAAATCAGTTGCGCTAATTTGAGTTGAAACTGGATTGTTGTTCAGATTACCGCCCGGCCAACTATGACTGCCGTCAGTGGTGGCATAATGATGAATTTCTACCTTACATGAACAGTTATGTATTTTAATGAAGTCGTAATTCGTTCCATTGCCATTTATAATTGTGTCTCTTGATTGACAATTATTTTTCTGTGACCATAAATTCATGGTACTGTCCTGTGATGGGAAAAATATAGTTGTCAAAGGAGGAGCACCACCCATACCACCATTGTAAAATACAATGGGGTCAGCTTTCGAATGAAAACTAATAATTGGAACTTTATTTAACGGATTACAAGGATTATACATTTGAGAGCAGCAATTTGGTGCAATTGCTGCGAAACGATGGCTCAATTCGCAGGCCAACCTGTAGCAGAGCATACCGCCATTTGAAGAACCGGTTGCATAAACTCGGGTCGTGTCAATTGAATAATTTGAGAACAAAGTATCTAATAAATTATCAATGAAGCCAACATCATCAACATTTTGATTCATTGCAGGCGGACAACAATTACCGGCATTCCACGAACGATTTTGATTAAAAACCCGGCCTTCTGGATAAACTACAATAAAACCAGAACTGTCAGCCTTTTCAGAAAGTTTACTCTGATATGCAAACAC
>VEQB01000337.1 GCA_018883485.1 Bacteroidota bacterium | reverse complement strand
GGTCTTACCTTTGTATGTAAAAATGTTTCCTTTCCAGCTTGGTTCGTTTTCGTAAATCAAAGTATCTGGTGTGCGTTCTAAGGCTTCTTTATATATTATTTGTAATTCTGTAAAGTCGTATACTTCTTCTGTTCTTACCGCATACCTGTTATAGATACCATTGTATTCTGTTAGGTAGGCAAAATACTCTTTGTTATAATCTATAGGTTGAATTTCATTAATATATGGCGTATTGCTTAACCGCTTTAACTTACGACTATTGGTTTCTAAGTCGTACATAAAAATATCCAAATTATTTTCTGCTTCCAATTGCGTGCTTAAGGTGACGCCTAAAGAGTCTCGCGTTCTATTAGAGCTAAAAATTATTTTGGAAGAATAATCTACAAAGCGCGGATATAAATCGTCGTAAAAATCGGAGGTAATTTGGCGCTCTTTGCGGGTAGGAATATCATAGGTATAAATATCGCTTTGCCCTTTTCTAATAGCTGAAAGTACAATAGTTCTGCCGTTCTCGCTAAAATCAATTCCAGTTATTTTATCAAATTTTGTAAACTTAATGGTTTCCTCTTTTTTATTTACAAGGTCTACCAAACGTAAGTAAACCTGACCCTTTTTTTCAAAAACATAAGCTAACTTATCGCCACCTGCTTGCCACGCCAATAGTGGGAAAGAATAATCTATTATGAGTTGATGGTATTTGATGCCACCACTAAAAATCTTTTTAGATTTTCCTGTTTTAGTATCTAATAAATGAATTTTGTATTTGCCATTTTTATTGGTGGTAAAAGCTACATAATTGCCTTTAGAGCTTGCTTTCATTTGCGCTTGCAAGTAAGGAGCAAAGCGCTTCTTAATTTTAAATTCACTCGTTGGGAAATCGTTTAATAGAGTTCCTTCCTTTTTGTATAAGTCTTTATAAAATTCAAGATAATCTTTAGTAACCTCTGCAAATTCTATATTGGTAACATAGCTAACAGCAGTTTCATAATTGCGGGTTAGTTTGGTAATGTAAACTAGGTTAGCAATAATTTCTTTATCATATTTCTGAACCAAGTATGTCCAAAAAGCATGACCAGCAAATACGCCATCTTTCTGACTCAATCTATTAAATCTTGCTTTTTTACCTTGCTCCAAAATGTCCTTCATTTTGTTGTTCATTTCGGTATCCCAAGGTTTAGATAAGTAGGAGGTAAGTCCTCTAATATACCATTCGGGCAGGTTAAGAAAGGCAGCAGTTTGTAGGCGTTCTTGAACCGATCCGCCGTAAAGCATTTCATTTAATAATACTAAGGCAAGGCCTTCTTTTATTTGCCTAATTAAATCGTCGTGGTTGCCATTAAAATATACCTGAACCCTATTAGAAACCACATTGGTAAATCCGCCTGTATTGAGAGAGATTTCTTCTAAGCCAAAATTACTTTGTTTGTAATCTGTGAGGGTATTGTAACAAATAATTTCAATTCTTCCATTCAGTCTATGGTCTAATAATCTTTCTAAAGCTGGCATGGCTTCTTCGGCGTATCTAATGCTAAAGTTAGCCAATTCTCTACCCCCAGAATAAAAAAACGCATCATAGTTTTCGCTGCGTAAAAAGCTCCATTCAAATCTTCCATACTGCACGCGATTTTGGCCAAAGGTGGTATTAATACCTTGGGCAAAAACAGTTTGTGACACTGTTTGCAGCAGTAAGATGAGAAAGGCAATATGGGCAATTATTTTCCGCATTTGTATAAGAAATCAAAATTGCACTAAAATGGGCAATTTTAGAAATTAAATTTTCGCTTAGGAAGGGAAATTAGGATTAAGAAGCAGTTTTCTTCTTTTATTTTCTTAGTGCCTTAGTGTCTTGGTGGCAAACTAACACAAAGCAACGAAGAAACGGGTTTTGCCTCTCGACCCAGGACCTTTAGTCTTTAAGATAGGATGATCGGACTAGTATGAAACACCTCTCGACATGCTAGGAGCCATCTTTCTACCAGGCACAAAGACCGGATTGCATGGCGCAAAGTGAAGTAAGCGAGCCTTTAAACAATTCGCATTTAAATGTTTGAACCAAGAATTTAATTTGGAATTGCAAATCGTTTTTCTTAATTTTGAATAACCTAAATTTCTAACCAATGAAAACTAAAACCTTTTTACTCCCTTTACTTGGCATTTCTTTATTGGCTATTACTACTTGCAAGGTAGAAGAGCCCTGCCCCAATGAAGATAAAATACAAGAAAGACCGTTTAATCCTTATTTTAAAGCCTGTTTGCCTTATAAAGGCAATGAAACCCTTGTTTTTTATGACTCTGCCAGGCAAGATACTTTTACCCTACATGGTGAAGGCTATGTTATTGATTGGGATACGGTAAAAACGGTGGGCTTAGACAATGCTTGTAGAGAAACTTTTAAGTTAGAGCATACCTGGCTTTGGTTTAGAGGAAATGATGAAAGGCAATTATTAATTGAAATGGTGTATGAACCATTTCAACGTAGCCCAGGATCATGGGATGTAAATTTACAAAACAACTTTGCAAAAATTAGTGCTTCTACAAATGTTGATAATAGGAGGTTAAGTAAAGCCTATACCATTGACTCCATTTATGTTCAAAGTAAACTTTATGCAAACGCATTTGTGGTTCGTAATTTTGGAGGGGGGAAGCTTGGTAGGTTTATAATGAATGCTGAAAACGAGTTTATTAAAATAGATGGAATTGGACAATCTTGGGAAATAGTTGAAAAAAAATAGCGATGAAAAAACTATACATTTTGCTTATAAGTCTTGTTTTAACAAGTTCTAATTTTGGTAAATCCAAAATAGAGTTAGAAAATAGAACTGAATTTAAAGTTGGGCCAGGGCCAACATTTTGGAAATTCTTTTTACTACCTGTAACAAGTTTCTTGCCCATTTGGGGAGCTTATGATGAGGGGAGCCATACCAATGAAAATATACCTTTATTGAATTTTGATAGGGATATGGAGTAAAGAAAGAGAAACAGTAACAGAAAGAGAAACAGTAACAGAAAGAGAAACAGTAACAGAAAGAGAAAGAGAAACAGTAACAGAAAGAGCAAGAGTTGGAGGCGGCGAAATTGAAGCATTTGTTTATCCTAATCCAACGGAAGGTAGTACCACCTTACAATAC
>VEQB01000336.1 GCA_018883485.1 Bacteroidota bacterium | reverse complement strand
CATCAAGATCGATGAGTTCCCCAATAAAGGTTCCTACTGCAATGGAGACGATAAGAATCAAGAGATCCGTAGATACGGTATTCCCATAATTGATGACCCCTTTTAGTCCCAAAACGATAATGATGAGCCCTATGGCTCCAAATAGTTTCTCACTGATTTTTTTGATGATGCTTTTTTGTAGAAATAGACCGATGAGACCACCTAAGGCGATCGCTAGTCCATTGACGATGGTTCCGTTCATAGCTTACCTATTAAAGATGAAAGCAAAGGCCTAAAAGTTGTTGGTAAAATTGATTTAGATGCTGGCAAAAAACCAAAAAAAGGTAAAAAACCAGAAGAAAAAAAGGCACCTGCTGCTAAAACTACAGCCAAGCAAAAAGTTGAGCCAATTAAAGAACCCACTCCAGAAATACATGCAGAGCCAATTGCAGATGTTTCGGTTGAACCTACAGAACCAGATGAAATTAAGGTAACTGAGGTAAAATATGAAAAGTTAGATGGACTTAAAGTTCTTGGAAAAATTGAACTTAGAAAAGATCCACCTAAAAAACCTACTCCTGTTGCCAGCAGCGATAGTAGTATAGATAATAAACGCAAACGCAAGCGTAAACAAGTTGATTCTACGGGTGCCCAAAGAGTAGATCCTGCGCAAGGTGGTGGTAATAACCAAAACAGACCAGGCGGCGGTTACCAAGGCGGAAACAACAGGCCTCCTGGACAAGGCGGTAACAACAGACCCCCTGGGCAAGGTGGCGGTAACAGACCTGCCGGGCAAGGCGGAGGAAATCGCTTCAACAACAATAACAGAGGCGGAAATAACAGGCCAAACACAGGTAAACCAGAAGTTAAAACAGAAATCTCCGATAAGGAAATTCAAGATAAATTAAAGGCAACACTTGCACGACTAAATCCTGGAAGTAAAAATCCTAATATTGGTCAAGTGCGCTCTAAAATACGCAAGCAAAAACGTTCTGATAAAGCACATGAGCGCGAAGAGCAAATGGCGCAGGATGAGATGGACAAAAACAAACTACAAGTAACTGAGTTTGTAACAGCCAACGAATTAGCTAGTATGATGGATTTACAAGTTACGCAAATTATTGCCGCTTGTATGAGTTTAGGGATGATGGTTTCTATTAACCAACGCCTAGATGCAGAAACCATTGCTATTGTTGCAGAAGAGTTTGGCTTTGAAGTAGAATTTGTTTCGGCCGATATGGTTGAAGCTGTGGAAGAAGAAGAGGATGATCCAGATACATTAGAACCTCGTGCACCTATTGTTACTGTAATGGGACACGTAGATCATGGTAAAACATCTTTACTAGATTATATACGTAGTGCCAATGTGGTAAAAGGTGAAGCAGGTGGTATTACCCAACATATTGGGGCCTACGAAGTAAAATTAGAAAGTGGTAAGAAAATTACCTTCTTAGATACTCCAGGTCACGAAGCCTTTACCGCCATGCGTGCACGTGGTGCTAAACTTACAGACGTGGTAATTATTGTAATTGCAGCAGATGATAGCGTAATGCCACAAACTAAAGAGGCTATTTCGCATGCACAAGCAGCTGGGGTACCAATTGTTTTTGCATTAAACAAAATTGACCGTGATGCTGCAAATCCTGATAGAATTAGGGAACAGTTATCTGCCATGAATATCTTAGTAGAAGAATGGGGCGGTAAATACCAATGTCAAGAAATCTCTGCTAAAAAAGGAATTGGTATAGAATCCCTTTTAGATAAGGTTTTGCTTGAAGCTGAAATCTTAGATTTAAAAGCAAATCCAAATAAACGTGCAGTTGGAAATATTATAGAATCTACCTTAGATAAAGGCAGAGGTATTGTAACCACTGTTATGGTGGCAAGTGGAACCATGCGTGTAGGAGATCCTATTTTAGCTGGCGTTAATAGCGGCAAAGTAAAGGCTATGTTTGATGAGCGAGGTAAAAAAATGGCCTCAGCCGGACCAAGCACACCTGTTGTAATTTTAGGATTTGATGGAGCTCCGCAAGCTGGCGATAAATTTATTATTACCAAAACAGAACCAGAAGCACGCGAGATTGCCAATAAACGCCAGCAATTGCAGCGCGAGCAAGGTATTAGAACCAACAAGCATATTACGCTTGATGAAATTGGAAGACGTTTAGCTATCGGTAACTTTAAAGAACTTAAAGTAATTGTGAAGGGCGACGTGGACGGTTCTGTAGAAGCACTAGCAGATTCTTTAATTAAATTGTCTACAGAAGAGGTTCAGGTAAGTGTAATTTACAAAGCCGTTGGTCAAATCTCAGAATCAGATATTATGTTGGCCTCTGCTTCAGATGCTATCATTGTAGGTTTCCAAGTAAGACCAAGTACGCAAGCGCGTAAATTGGCAGAGCAAGAAGCTATTGATATTAGATTATACTCTATTATCTATAACGCTATAGAAGAAATTAAGAGCGCTATAGAAGGTATGCTTGAACCAACCATAGAAGAGAAAATTTTAGGTAACGCACAAATACGTGAAGTATTTAAAATTACTAAAGTGGGAACTGTTGCTGGTTGTATGGTTACCGATGGAAAATTAGTTAGAAACGCTAAAATCCGCTTAATTAGAGATGGTGTAGTAGTTTTCTCTGGAGCCTTATCATCATTGAAACGTTTTAAAGACGATGCCAAAGAAGTTGCTTCAGGATTTGATTGCGGATTAACCATTCATAATTACAACGACATGCGCGAAGGCGATTATGTAGAAGCATACGAAGAAGTTGAGGTGAAGAGAAAGTTGAAGTAAGACTTAGCCTAACCTCACTCCTTGCTTTGCGCATCTACCACGGCAATGGTAACCATATTTACAATTTCTCTTATGCTTGAACCTAACTGCAACACATGGGCAGACTTGTTTAACCCCAACAAAACTGGCCCAATGGCTTCTGCCGCACCTAACTCTTGTAATAATTTATAACTAATATTACCAGAGGCTAATGAAGGAAAAATAAAGGTATTAACAGGCTCCCCATTCAGTTCGCTAAAAGGGAAATTTTCGCGCAATAATTTTTGGTTCAAGGCAACATTGGCCTGCATTTCTCCATCTACTACCATGCTAGGATTTTCCTTTTTTAGTCGCTCTCTTACTGCAGCCATTTTTG
>VEQB01000335.1 GCA_018883485.1 Bacteroidota bacterium | reverse complement strand
GATATCATCCATATTCATACCTCCTGGGCCTTGGCCACCGCCAGAAGCTCCGCCAACACCTTGATGGCCAAATCTATCGTAGCGTGCTTTTTTATCGGCATCGCTTAATACTTCATAAGCTTCTGCGGCTTCTTTAAATTTATCTTCAGCAGCCTTATCACCTTGGTTTTTATCAGGATGATATTTAATAGCCATTTGCCTGTATGCCTTTTTTATTTCATCGGCTGCTGCATTTTTACCTATGCCTAAAACTTCATAATAATCTCTCTTGGCCATTTTTATTTATTCTCCAATCACAACTTTTGCAAACCTAATTACCTTATCACCTAAGAAATAACCTTTCTCTAATACATCAACCACCTTGTCTTTCATATTTTCTCCCATGCCTGGCACTTTAGTAATTGCCTCATGAAAATCTGGATCAAAGGCAAGTCCTTTAGCTTCCATTTCTTTCAAGCCTTTTTGCGTTAGGGTGTTTTTTAATTTGCTATAAATTAATTCAATTCCTTTTTTATCAGATTCATCTTTAAGCGCAGTCATGGCTCTTTCAAAATCATCTAAAGTTGGTAAAAGAGAAATAATTACTTCTTGATTTGCAGATTTAAATAAATCCGAACGCTCTTTTGTGGTGCGTCTTTTATAGTTTTCAAACTCAGAATACAGCCTTAAGTATTTATCTTGTGTGGCTGTCAGTTCGGCTTTGGCTTGATCCAATTCACTGACATTTTCGCCTTGTTCGGCCAAAGGCTCGTGTTTCTTTAGTTCATCTGCTATTTCTTGTAATTCTTCCTCAATATGCGTTGAGTCTGCTTTAAACTCTAATTCTTCTGATCCGTTTTCTTTCTGATTATCCATACCAGGTATTTTTGCCCATACAGGGCAAAATTGCTGCCATTGGCGCCATCTGTGACATACTGACACTAGAAAGATTTTAGTGTTTGTAACAATTCTTCGGGCGATATATTAATTTTTAGGATAATGCCTCTAGGATCTATCAGATAATTTTTTGGTATAACATTAATGTCTAATAGATTAACTAAAGGGGAATCCCAGCCTTTGGCATCACAAACTTGCATTTTCCATGGTAAGTCATCCTTTTTTAATGCCAATTCCCATAAGGCCATATCGTGGTCTAGGCTAATACTTATAATTTGAAATCTCCTGCCACTTTTAAATCTTTTATCTTTAAAGCGAACATATGGATCTATAAATTCCATTTGCATTTTTCTGCTTTCTTCATTCCAACTTGCCCAGCAATGAATAAGTACATAGGAGCCTTTGAGTTCATTTAATTGATAGGATTTGGTGAACTGCCCAGGGTAACTAAAGTTAGGTAAAGTATCGCCCACCCCAAAAGATTTTTGGGCCTTAGCTTCGGGGAAATAAATAGTTAGGGTCAAGCAGTAAAAGAATAATTTTCTCATGGCAAGCGCGTAATATCTGCTCCAATAGCTTTTAGTCGCTCATCAATGTTTTGATAACCTCTATCTATTTGTTCAATATTATTTATAGTGCTGGTACCTTGAGCAGCTAGGGCCGCAATAAGCATAGAAACACCAGCGCGTATATCTGGGCTAGACATGGTAATTCCTCTGAGTTTAGTTTCTCGGTTTGAACCTACCACTACCGCGCGGTGAGGGTCGCAAAGGATAATTCGCGCTCCCATATCAATTAAATTATCTACAAAGAAAAGGCGGCTTTCAAACATCCATTGGTGTATAAGCACACTTCCTTTTGCTTGGGTGGCAGTAACTAGGGCAATAGAAATTAAATCTGGTGTAAAGGCAGGCCAAATCCCATCTTTAATGGTTAGGGTTGAACCATCAATTAAAGTTTCAATTTCATAAGAATCTTGTTGAGGTATGCGAATATCATCGCCGGTAATTTCCATTTTTATGCCAAGGCGTTGAAAAACTTTTGGAATGATTCCTAAATGTTCAATGCCGCAACCTTTAATGGTTATATCAGAATTAGTGGCAGCAGCAAGGCCAATAAAACTGCCTATTTCAATCATATCGGGTAACATGCGGTGTTGGCATCCACCTAGTTCATTAACGCCCTCTATAATAAGTAGGTTTGAACCAACACCAGAGATTTTGGCACCCATGCTGATAAGCATTTTGCACAATTGCTGAATATAGGGTTCGCAGGCTGCATTGTAAATTGATGTGCGCCCTTTAGTTAGGGTTGCAGCCATTAAAATGTTTGCAGTACCTGTAACAGAGGCTTCCTCTAATTGCATGTAAGCCCCTTTTAAATCTTTACCATTTATTTTGTAGAAACGTTCTTGGTGAAGATGTTCAAAGGTAGCTCCTAAATTTTGGAATCCTCTTAAATGGGTATCTACTGGGCGTCGGCCAATTTTGTCTCCCCCTGGTTCTGGTATGTAAGCCAATCCATAGCGCGCTAATAGAGGGCCAATAATCATGATGGAACCGCGAAGGCTGGCCCCCTTTTGTTTAAAATCATCGCTGAGTAAATACTCTAGGTTAACATTTGCTGCTTTGAAAGAATAGGTATCTTCGTTAATCTTATTTACTTCTACACCCATTTCTCCAAGAAGTTCAATAAGTTTTATAACGTCTCTAATATTGGGGATATTAGAAATTTCGACTGTTTCTGCAGTTAAGAGTACCGCAGAGATAATTTGTAAGGCCTCGTTTTTGGCACCTTGAGGAATAATGTCACCTTTCATGCGGCGTCCGCCATGAACTTCAAATACAGCCATGTATTAAAATTTACGATTTTTAAATTTATTTCGGTACTTATGATTTTTATAGAATTTTTTTGAAGGTGAAGTGGTTCCTCGTAATTCCTGATGTGAACTTAAAGGCGTGCTTTCATCTAATTTTAATTTTCCTTTTGAAATTTCTAATAAATTTTTAAAAATAACTTCGTCGTGTATGCTGTCTTTATTCCAGTTTAAGTATGATTTTTTTAAATGGTTTGCAATTTTGATTTTGTAGCCGAATATGGGTAACATGACATCCGCCCTGCCCAAAACAAGCAATGCAGCGATGTTTCGTTGATTTCAAACTCAACGTCAACCAGTATCTTCCGGTCATTTGTCACCGGGTCGGTGTCATCATACCTTTTTGGCAAAATAGTGAATTCGATGTTGTTTTCTTCGAACA
>VEQB01000334.1 GCA_018883485.1 Bacteroidota bacterium | reverse complement strand
AAACTTACTTTTGGAGAGCTATTAATGGCGGTGAAATTGATTTGGTAGAACAAAAGAATAATGAATTAATGGCTTATGAAATTAAATGGAGTACTACTAAAATAGTTAAATTACCTGCAGCCTTTAAAAAACTTTACAATGCAGAATTTACTGTTATCAATCCAGAAAACTTCATAAAATTTGTAGCAGATGTTTAAATTGCTCATGAATGAACACCTTAACCTACTTTCAAAACTTATGCAAAGACCTTGAAGGGTTGTACCCAGAAGAGGAAGCAAAAGCCATAGCTTACTGGATTTTTGAAGATGTGCTTTTGATTAAACGAGCCCATCTAAAACTGATTGAAAAGGAATTAGATTTAGGTGAAGAACTAAAGCTAGAACAAATAAAAAACAGACTTCTTAAAGGTGAGCCTATTCAATATATTTTAGGCTATGCTTGGTTTAGAGATTTGGTATTTAAAGTAAATAGCGCTGTACTCATACCGCGCCCAGAAACAGAAGAATTGGTAGCTTGGGTACTAGAAGAACAAGCCACACAAGATAGCTTTTTAGATATTGGCACAGGCAGTGGATGTATTGCCGTTTCTTTAAAAAATGTATTTAAACAAGCCACAGTTTTTGCACTAGATGTATCTCCTGAGGCACTTGAAGTAGCGAATGAAAACGCCAAACAAAATGTTTGTAAAATTCAGTTTTTGTTAGGGTCGATACTAGAAAAAGAAACACAGCTAAATGTGCAACTACTTAACGCAAAGGTTTGGGTAAGCAATCCTCCATATATTGCAGAAGAAGAAAAAGCAAGTATGCATAAAAATGTATTGGATTTTGAGCCTCATTTGGCGCTCTTTGTAGGCGCGGCAGACCCGCTACTCTTTTATAAAACCATAACACAAGCTTTTTTAGGTTCAACCCAAACCCATACGCTATATTTTGAATTGAGCGAGTTTTATACCGAAGCCTTAGAAAATTGGCTACCGCAAACCCAATTAAAATACCGCTTAAAGAAAGACGCCCAAGGCAAAACAAGAATGTTAAAGCTAGAGAAATAATTTTGATTATTTTGCGGCTTTATTATTCTATTTTTCATGAAGAAAATTTTATTCGCTGCGCTACTACTTTGCATAAACTTGCAAACGCAAGCTCAAAACAAAACCTTTGTTACCGAAACCAAAACATCGGTAGATGGCAAATACACTTACACGCAAGTAAGTAACGACCCATTAAAAGCACGCACCTATGTGCTAAAAAATGGCTTAACGGTAATACTTGCAGAGAACCACAAGGAACCACGCATTCAAACCTATATTGCTACTAAAGCAGGTAGCAAAAACGACCCAGCAGACAATACAGGTTTAGCCCATTACTTAGAACACATGTTATTTAAAGGTACCGATAAATATGGCACCAAAGATTGGGCAAAAGAAAAAGTACAACTCGATAAAATTGATGCGCTTTACGAACAATACAACAAAACCACCGATGAAAACAAGCGTAAACAAATTTACCGCGCTATTGACTCTGTAAGTGGTGTTGCCAGCCAGTTTGCTATTGCCAATGAGTACGACAAATTAATGCAAGGTATAGGCGCTCAAGGAACCAATGCCTTTACCTCTTTGGAGCAAACGGTGTATGTAAATGATATTCCGCAGAACAACTTAAACAAGTGGATTAGCATAGAAGCAGAGCGCTTTCGCAATCCTATCTTACGCTTGTTTCATACAGAATTAGAGGCAGTGTACGAGGAAAAGAATATCTCTTTAGACAATGATGGTAGAAAGGTTTTTGAAGCCATGATGACTGCCTTATTTAAAAATCACACCTACGGTACTCAAACAACTATTGGAACAGTAGAACACCTTAAAAATCCATCTTTGGTTAAAATAAGAAATTACTACAATACGTATTATGTGCCTAACAATATGGCTTTGGTATTGGTGGGAGATTTTGATGCAGATAAAGCCATAGAAGTAATAGACCAAAACTTTTCTTACATGCAAGCCAAGCCATTACCAGAGTTTAGTTTTAAACCAGAAATTACGCGTACAGAACCAGAAGTGGTAAACGTATATGGCCCAGATGCAGAAAATTTAATGATTGGTTTTCGTATGCCAGGTGCTGCTACCCAAGAAGCCAGAATGCTAATGTTGGTAGATATGCTATTGTCTAATTCTAAAGCAGGTTTTATAGATTTGAACCTAACCCAACAACAAGCAGTATTAAGCGCAGGTTCTAGCTATTGGGCCAACAAAGACTATAGCATTGCCTTTTTTATGGGTAAGCCAAAACAAGGGCAAACCTTGGAGCAAGTTAAAGATTTACTGATGGCCCAAGTAGATAAAGTAAAAAAAGGCGAGTTTGATGAAGCCTCTTTAAAAGCCATTATTGCCAACCTAAAAGTAAGTAAAATTAAAGAAATAGAAAGCAATGAAGGGCGTGCAGGTGTTTTATTAGACGCCTTTATAACCGGCAGAAACTGGGCAGATGCCGCAGCAGATTTAGATGAATTAGATAAAATTACCAAAGCAGAACTAGTAGCCTTTGCCAATACATATTATACCAATGATTATGTAATTATTTACAAGCGCAGTGGCGAAGACAAAAGCATTCAGAAAATTGAAAAGCCCCAAATAACGCCTGTAGCAGTAAATAGAGACGATGTTTCGCCTTTTGTGAAGCAAATGCTTGAAACCCCTTCACCTAAAATAGAGCCTGTTTTTGTAAACTTTGAAAAAGACATTAATTACGGGCAATTAGGCTTTGCACAAATCATGCAAGTACCCAATACAGATAATGAATTATTTCAACTTAATTATGTTTTAGACATGGGTAAGTTTCACGATTTAAAATTACCTATGGCCATTAATTTGTTGCCGTTTTTAGGCACCGATAAATATACTGCAGAGCAAATAAGCAAAGAGTTTTTTAAGCTGGCTTGCGATTTTAGCGTGAATGCTGGAAACGAGCAAGTGTATGTTTCATTAAGCGGCTTATCGCAAAATTTTAAAGCAGCAGTAACCTTGTTTGAGCACTTGTTAAAAAACGCAAAACCAGACCAAGCAGCTTTGCAAACCTTGGTAGAAAGAACTTTAAAATCTAGAGTAGATGCTAAGAAAAACAAAGGATTAATCTTTAATGC
>VEQB01000333.1 GCA_018883485.1 Bacteroidota bacterium | reverse complement strand
TAGCAGTACCAGTATTGGTTGTGTTATTCACAACTATGTTGTTCTTAATATCAACTAAACCAGGTGCTATTGGATTACCTCCTACGTGAATACCTGAAGAAGAAGGGTCTGGCGCACCTGCGGTTCCATAGTCTGGTGCTCCATCGATTAAAATATTGTTATGGTAAATTCTGCTAGCCGCATTTGACGGTATATTTAACGAAATACCTCTATAAACAATGCAACGTGCCAATTGATTACCGGCTGTATCTCTACCTAAACGAATCATGTTATTTGCAAAAACACCGGTTCCTTGGTTTACAAAAATTCCAAATTGCTGAGCAGCAGTTGGTGTACCCACTGTTGGATATCTATGTACTAAACCAGTAATTCTATTTCCAGAGCAACTAGAACTGTTACCTGCAATAATAGTTGAAGAAGTAAAGAATACACCAACAACACGTGGGCTGGCATTTAAAGAATCTAAGGATACCAAGTTGCTAATTGCATTATTATTAATTACTTGATTTGCCGAAGCAGCGGCATTGTAAATACCCGCTATGGCAGCAGTACCGCTATTACCATAAGAGAACAAATCACTAATTGTGTTATTGGTAACAGTATTATTATTAAATACAGAAAGGCCTATTCCATTCATATTGGTTCCTGCAGCGGTATTCCAATAATTGGCTAAGTTAGTGATGCTATTGTTAGCAACCGTATGAATATTAGAAGAACTTACGGCAATACCATTAACAGATGAGAAAGGCCCCAAATTGGTATTATTTGAGCTCCATGTATTTAAATTGGTAATGGTGTTATTGTTAATGGTAGCTGCACCAGAGTTAGATACAATTCCCACAATACCAACAGCAGCGCCGGTCATAGCGGTGCCACTCCAGGTTCTTTGGTAAAAATCTCTAATTGTATTGTTAGTAACCAATTGACCATTTGTAAATGATTGCAAGCTAATACCACAAATAGCTGCAGTTGCAGCGCCAGAATGAGGCCTATTACTATTGCTAAACAAATTACCTATGTAATTATCAGAAATATTAGAGATAGCGCCTGTAGTATTGATCCCATATAATGAGGTATTTGCTGGTGTAGATGCATTGAGATTAACCGGATTATAGGTGGTAATACCACTCCAAACAGATATAGAATCTATTAAATTAGGACCACCAATCTGGTTCCATCTCACATTTTGAGTTGGGGTTGAATTTGCTAAACCAATAGCCGTAAAAGCAGAAAATGAAGGCGTACCTGTATTATTAGAATGGGTGTATATACTTCTAAAAACATTAGAATCTATATTACACAATCCATTGCTATTACCTCCATAATACAAACCGCCAAACTGAAAGCTGATATTGGCATAATTGGCCACATTGGCCATCAAATTTCTACGAATATTGGTATTGGTATTGTGAAATAAATACATACTGAACCAATTTCCCCCTGTGATGTTATCAAATCGAATATTATTGGTATCTGTGGCATGTCCAAAAATATTGTCTTCTACATCAACAAAACCTGTGCTAGTGTATAAAGCATAAGTGAATGGATTACCACCGGTGTACCACATGTTTCCAATTCTATTTCTTGAAACATTTGCACCAGCGGTGGTGGCACTACCACTATACCAAATAATATACTGTGTGGTGTTATGGTTAACGGCTTGTCTTGGCGCACCAGCTACAGAAGCCATTCGGGCAGCTGTACCTCCAATCCAATTTTCTACAATCTGGTTCCCAAAACTATTAGCATTGGCTGCGTTAAAATAAACTGCTGAATACGGGAAGA
Source organism: Bacteroidota bacterium (assembly GCA_018883485.1). Lineage (GTDB taxonomy): Bacteria > Bacteroidota > Bacteroidia > UKL13-3 > UKL13-3 > B1. The sequence goes on along the minus strand of VEQB01000333.1, from coordinate 1,363 downwards.
AAGTTTGATTAGCAGGTGCAGGGAAAGTTGCTATGGTATCATAAAAACTATTTCTGCTAATGTTAAACAAACGGCCATTTCCGGTATTCAAACTACTAATATGAACACCAATCATGGAATACCCTAAAATCTCATTTGAATCAATAGTTCCCCAATCGTTTTGAGCGGTTAATGATTGCCCATCAAAAACAACTGCGCAACCATACCATGCGGTTCCAACTCTACTAAACCTATTAGCGCGAACAGTAATGGAGTCATTACCTGCACCAAATGGATTAGTTGTTCCACCCACTCTTAGTAAACCTGGGACAGGAAAAGTAAAATAGTTCGTCGAGTTATTCGCTCCTCTTATCAAAGTATTTCGAACGATAACCTGACGTGCATCTTGTCTAATATGAATTACTACTGAATTAGCTGCAACACTTCTGTTCTCAATGGTTAATGACTGATTGGTGTCAGTAGGTAACTGACGGCCATCTATTCTAACCCATCTTGAACCAACCAAATCTAATACAGCATTTGCATTGTTATCAAAAATATATGGGTTAGCGCCAACTGCAGGTTTAATGGTAATGGTAGCGTTTGGCCCAGTGCCAATTACGTTGCCTAAAGTTATTGGGAAACTTTCACCTGTGCCTGTAGTATAAAAAGAATCTATTAGTTGAAGGGTTACATGGGAGTTCACCCCTCTTGAAGATAAATCCACAAAAGCAGCAGATAAGGTTGGGTAAGTTGCAGGACCCGAAGTACCCACAAAATAATTTCCAGACATTGGCGGTGCTAAATCTCTTCCCGCACCTGGGTTAGTGGTTGGCACCGGAGTTCTTGACGTTCCACCAACTGTAGCAGAAGTAAGAGCTGCATTAAAGGTAGTTGGGAAAGTTGCATTGGCAGCTATATCATAAGCCAACCAAAAATAGGAAGTATCTCCAGTGGCAAAAGTACCTTGAATAGGCAAATTGCCATTAAATTGAAAACTACCACTTGGGTTATTAACCGTTGAGCCAAATTGGGTAGCAGTTGAAAAATTAGGATTAGAACCTGTAAAGTAACATTTAGCATTACTAATACCAGAAACATTATTGGTACCCGTAGTAGAAAAAGTAAGATTACTAATATTAAGTGGATTTGCCAAACCAGCAGTTGCAACCGCAACTCTAATCATGGGATTATTTATACTTCCAAGACCCACCCCAGTGGTAACTGGTTGTGTAACTAAAGTAGTATTATAGGCCATAGAAGAAACACCAGCAACGGTTACTTCATCCATAAAAAAGTCATTCCACCAATCTGTATTGGCCCTAAAAAAGAAAAATAAATTTGGGCTAGATACAAATGCTGCAGGTACTGCATAGGTATAATT
>VEQB01000332.1 GCA_018883485.1 Bacteroidota bacterium | reverse complement strand
AAGTTTCTTGCCCATTTGGGGAGCTTATGATGAAGGTAGCCATACCAATGACAATACACCCTTATTGAATTTTGATAGGTCTATGGATGTAAATGCAGAGCGGCAAAGATTAATTGATAGAATTGCAATTGAAGACTCATGGGAAAATGAGGTTTATACAAAGTTATATAACAATTCGTTTGAAACTGGAAACAGTGCCATCATCGCTAAAAACGCTGCTTTCGTTTATTGGTTAGGGGTTGATAAGGATGGGGCAGTTTTAACCTCCTCAAGTCAATACCCGCGCACCTGGTTTTACAATAGAGTAAACGAAATTCTACAAGGCTGGGAGGGCAAAAATTTAAGTTTTAAAGGAAAGGTGCAGCAGGTATGGCGAGCCAAAGAAAACATGCTACTAATGCAAGCAGAAGATTATTTGGAAGCTAGTCTTTTGCAAAGTGGGGTATTGTATAACCTTGAAGATAATAAGAAAAATAAGAAAGTGATAGCTTGGTTTACTTATGAATTATATTCAAACTCAAATAATGCCATTTCTCTAGATTTTAAGAATGATGGTGGAGGTTTTTAGGTACACTTGGAGGCTATGTTACTAATAATATGACACTAATAGTTGCAGCTAGTGTTGGTATGGGTGCTATTAAGTGCCATAATAAAATGGAAACTTTTTTTGAAGTACAAAAACAACCCAAACGCTGGGCAAATAGTAATGCGTTTGTAATGCTTGTTGGTTTAAATGGCAATGCATTTAATTTCCTAAGTAGCCAAAAATTAATTTGGAATCGCTGATTGATCTGTTAAACTTTGTTTTACCAAAATTTAATGCTTATGAAAACCAAATTGTTTAACATTAAAATCACTTTTACACTTTTAATGTTTGCCTTCATTTTTTTATTTGCGAATTGCAGGCGCAAAGATGAATGTGCTGGAGTTCAAGGCCCTCCGCCCACTAGCACTCATTTTGATAGTTTAGAATTAACTAAAATACCAGATTGGAAGGGCGATAGCTTGTTTTTTTATTCTGATGCTGGAGATACTGCATACATGTACTGTTATGACCAATCACCACCAAACCATTACGAAAGTGAAAGTTATATAAATCCTTTGCCTTGCAACTACACAAGCTATTCTTACTATCCTTACCAAGCCTATTATTACCGTTCTAATGAACCAACCTTAAATGGGTTATATGTAGAGTTTTATAAAGAAGCTAATGGTTATCAATGGTCGCCTGGTCCACCAGTTTCAAGGGTTTTAATTCCAAAACTTGATGGTTTCACATTAAATGAGCTTGGGTTTAATGTTACCCCAAATGACTCTGTTAAATTAGAGGATGGAAGTATTTCTTTTGGTTGGAAAAATAGAGATGCGGCAACTACAATGAACTTAAAATTTGGTTTTTTGAAAATTAATTTTCAAAAATCATTAGTTAAATGGACAATATATAAATATAAATTAAAGAACTAACTTATTATGAAATCTTTAATATTTACCTTTTATTTTTCTATAATAACTTTGAATTTATTTGGGGATAGAGGTGACCCCAAAACACCAAAGGAGTTTTATAAAGGGCAGCTAAAAGAAACAAAGAATTTTGAACATCCAATTTCTATGTTTAATCAAAACAGATCAAGTCATTTTAATTGGAAAAATGATGTTGAAATTTTATTTAATGAACTAGTGAAATATGATCAACATTTATATTCAAAATTATTTGAAACCTCACTAGCTTTTCAAATGTACAAAGGCTTATTAGATGAGGCAAAAGGAGCAAAACCTGCTACTTGCGTTCACAATGTTGATGTGTGTTGGCATCCGAAATGGGTGAAGGCCAATGCTTTAATTTATCTAATTGGTGTAAATATTGTTGTTTCAAACGGTATAATGAATGTTACCGAAATGAACAATACCCAAAAGGAGGAGTATGGAAAAAATGCAATTAATGGCTTAGAAAAACTAAATTACAAAATACCACCGTGCTGGGGTGGAGGCAAAAATTGTAATAATGTAAGACAGCGCTCTATGCAGTTAATACAATATTTACAAGCTTATGATTTATTAAAAACTGGGGGAATAATTGGTAATGATATAAACTCAAGAAATGATTCTCCAAGAGAAAATCTAAGAAAGTTTACAAGTGAATTGTATTCTGCTTCTAGCAGAATAATAAACTCTAATATAGGTTGGAAAAAAAATCACGGAATAATTTCTTGTAGCGGGTTGGGAATGGCATCGTTAATTCTCGGCCAGGCGGGCGGGCGTAGGGATGAGTATGATCCAAATAAATGGTTTCAACGGGCACATGGGAGAAAACACAATGCAGTATGTTTAGATGAATGTGATGATGGATTAGAAGATAATTTTTTTGTTGGTAGACAAGCGGGAAATGATGTACCCACAACAAATTCAGATGGAACAGCAGGTTTTTCAGAAGGCCCCAATTATTTTCTAGATCTAAGTATGGCCCTATTCCCTTACATGCGCTGCAATTCTAACAGTTTAAGTCCTAACCATAATTTAAATTTATTAAAAGATTACCGATATGTTAATATGTTAAAATGGTACTATAATATACTTAACGTAGATGGTCAATTTCCTCAATACGATAACTCCAAACAAAGTCCAGGTAATATTTTCGGCATTTTGGGCTTAGAGGAATTCAAGGGGCATCCAACAAAAATTTTAACTGATTATTCAAATAACTTCACGAACATTGATATGCGTGGTGATTACTTATTGTCTTTAGGTTTTTTAAGTGGACAAAAGCCAGATCCAGAAGACTATTACAACGAAAAATCTGGTAATTTTATTCTTTTTGATGAAACAAGTAAGGGGAAGTTTACACTGCATACCTTATTTGAAACAGGGGTGGCTGTAGATAAGCCTGGCAATGGCAGAGATGGGACCCACGAAGACGATGATTTTGGTAGCTTTACTATTGATGCAAAATCATTAGATGACGCTTCTTTGAATATGCCTTTAATAATTGACCCGGGCTATGACCACAGGGTAAAATTTAATAATTTTTCATTATTAGGATATTACGGGCAACATAACACAATTGAAAGCTCTACTATTGGAGGCCAATTGCGCATAGGCGAGGCTGTTACAGAAATGTCTAAAATAAATGGCATTTTGGGCGCGGGGAGTATTAG
>VEQB01000331.1 GCA_018883485.1 Bacteroidota bacterium | reverse complement strand
GCACAATTGATTAATTTGTTCTCCCTTAATTCTTCAGGGCTCTTTTTTTTGTTACCATAATGTTGTTTATTTACACAAACAATATAATAAACTTTAATAAATGCTACCGCAGGTTTAGTTCAACAGCGGGTTTAAGAAATTGGCGGTTCAGTGGTTAAATGAAGCTTCGTGCTTCGTAGCAAGTTCAGTTCTGCCAGACAGTTTTGCGCTCCGAAATCGCCAACTTAAACCCACAAACCGATCTCAAAGCAAAAAACATTAAACAATCTTCCACCTAAATATTAGGCAAATAATCCTTAATAAAATTACTCAAACTACAAACCATTGCGTTTTTATGCGGGTAGGTTTCGGAGGCAGGGGTAATGATAAAATTTTGTTTGGTTTGCAAATCTTCTATGCCAATAAAAAAGCCTTTGGCAGGGGTTGGAACATTGCTAAATTTTATTTCTATAGCCGCAATAGGTTTAGCACCTTTTACAATAACCAAATCTATTTCAGTTCCGGTATAGGTTCGGTAAAAAAAGAATTGAAGCGTTGGGTCGGCATGATACATGATTTGCTCCATCACATATCCTTCCCAAGAGGCGCCAACTATGGGATGTATGTATAGATTATCTATATTGGAAATTGATAAAAGGGAATGTAAAATACCAGAATCTTTAATATAAATCTTAGGTGCTTTAACTAATCTTTTGCTTGCATTATTAAACCAAGGTTGAAGTTTATAAACCAAAAAAGCACCTTCTAAAAAATCAATGTAACGGTTAATTACAGGGGCAGTAACACCAACCGAACGAGATAAATCTTGCATGTTTACAATGGCTCCATGCAATTGAGCCAACATATTCCACAACTTTGCCGTAATACTTGGGTTCAAATTGTACCCAAAAAGGGTACTTAAATCTGTTTGAATATAGGCACGGATATAACTTTGCATCCAATCTGAAAAAACAGCATCTGTTTCTGCTAAAAACGCCCTTGGAAAACCTCCTCTATACCAATGAAACAGCAAACTATAATTTGGCGTAATCTCACTTAACTTTAAGGGATGCAAATCCAAATAGCTTATCCTTCCTGCTAAACTTTCAGAAACGCCATGCACGAGATTAGGTGATGCAGAACCTAAAAGCAAAAACCTTCCATTTCGTCTATCTCTATCAATTATGCTTCTTAGTCTTGAAAACAATATAGGAAAAGCTTGTATCTCATCTATGATAACTAGCTTGTCTTTGTAAAAATCAAAAAATGATTCTGGATCATCGCCCAATTTGGCAACATCTTGGCCGCTCTCCATATCAAAATAAATATACCCTAGGCCCAAACTCTTGGCTGCCTGTATGGCAAGGGTGGTTTTGCCTACTTGGCGCGGACCTAGAATTACCACGGCAGGCGATATCTTTAACTTAGCATGTAACAAAGAAATTTCATGTCGTATAATTTCCATACAACAAAAATAAAACAATTACCTTGAAAATCCATAGTATAACTATTAATTTTCAAGGTAAATATTATTTTAAACTTAAAAATCCATAGTAAAACTATAGATTTTCAAGGTTGAACACAAAAAAATGGTCTGAAGAGAAACTCCAGACCATTCTAAATTCTATGGACCATGGTCTATCGACCATGGACATCTATCCCAAATACGCTTTCAAAATTTTGCTCTTGCTAGATTTACGCAACCTACGAAGTGCCTTTTCTTTAATTTGACGCACACGCTCGCGGGTTAAGCCAATCTTTTCTGAAATATCTTCTAAAGTATGCGCTGGGCCACCATCTAAGCCGTAATAATATTTAAGCACATCGCGCTCTTTCTCGCTCAAGGTTGAAATAACACGGTTAATTTCTTTTTGTAAAGATTCGTTAATCAATTGCACATCCGGACGAGGTTCATCGTTGGTATCTAGGATTCCCAATAACGTATTGTCTTCCCCATCTGTTAATGGCGCATCTATACTTAAATGACGACCAGTAGAACGCAATGCATTTTCAACTTCTTGCAATGGAATATCCATAGCTTCTGCAATTTCTTCAACTGTAGGTTCGCGCTCTAACTCTTGTTCTAACCTTGCAGATGTGTTACCAATTCTACCTATAGAACCTACTTTGTTAAGCGGCAAACGTACTATACGACTTTGATCGGCTAAAGCCTGAAGGATAGATTGACGAATCCACCAAACTGCATAAGAAATAAATTTAAAACCTCTTGTTTCATCAAAGCGCTTAGCAGCTTTAATTAAACCCAAGTTTCCCTCGTTAATTAAATCCCCTAAGGTTAAACCTTGGTTTTGGTATTGTTTAGAAACAGAAACCACAAAACGTAAGTTTGCATTTACAAGTCGCTCTAATGCTACCTGATCTCCTTCTCTAATCCTGCGCGCCAACTCTACTTCCTCTTGCGCGTCAATCATAGGAACCTTACTAATTTCGTTCAGGTATTTATCTAGCGATTTACTCTCGCGGTTGGTAAACTGTTTGCTTATTTTAAGCTGCCTCATATCAAATTGGTCCTAGTAGTAAAATTAAGAATCTGCAAATTTCGTGAAAAGATATGGTTATCTGCCAAAAAATCAAGTGAAAAATCATAAATATTTATACAACAAGGGATTAGTTGCAATAATTCATTTTTTTGCGTGTCAGCTAAAAACTTGAAAAACCAGCAAACTACTGCCATATGCCAAAACTGTCATATAAACAAACTGAATAACTGCCCATTTGGTTTTACCAGTTTCCTTTTTTACAATAGCCACCGTGCTCATGCATTGTAAGGCAAAAGCATAAAAAAGAAGTAAGGAAAAAACCGTTGGTAAAGTATAACTGGGCTTTCCGGTAGTAGAATTGGTTTCTTTTAGCATGGCTTCTCTAATCGAGTCTAAGTCGTCGTCTGTGCCACTAACACTGTAAATAGTGCTCATGGTGCCTACAAAAACTTCCCTAGCGGCTAATGAGGTAAGTAAGGCAATTCCTATTTTCCAATCAAAACCCAAAGGTCTTATAGCTGGCTCAATTAATTTTCCAAATTGCCCTGCATAACTCACTTCTAATAATTCGGCATTTTTATGTAGTTCAATTCCACTCATTAGGGCTTCATTTCTTTCTGCCACATTATAGGATAGTAGCAAAGAATCATATTTACTCCCCACGGCCTGCATAGAAT
>VEQB01000330.1 GCA_018883485.1 Bacteroidota bacterium | reverse complement strand
GGCAGATGGTATTTACAATCTCCTAAAATCAACTAAAACAGGTTTAGTTAACTTCATAAAAGTTAAACCACCACCAAATTTTCAACTAAACTTATTCCCAAGTTGATTATTTTTGGGGAAACTCCAGTATTTATAGGTTTGTTTGTATACTGCCGATGTTAGAGTGATTTTGCCGGTACCATGACGGTCAACTACCATTGCCTATAACTAATAAATATAAGCAACCCTATACGTATATTTATCCCCCTCCAGCAACAAAAAACCACCAAAGTAAAAATGCTAACAAAGATTTCGTAGGTTCCAAGCAGCTAAAGAAGTTGGTGTTTGTAACACGAAAATAGTTGCAAAGAACCAAATTTCCTTGCACCAAACATGTTTTTGCGTAATACCTAATTTACAATTTCTTGTATGTGTTGGTGGCGGTAGTGCTTTGTTGTGGCTAGCTTAAATTAATTAGTTCTAATCTGTATGTTAGTGCTATCATTTAAAAACAAATTTTGACCAAAATCAATAGGTAGGGCAAGCCATTTATCTGATTTCTTTTTAAGTGCTTTATAAATTTTTTCAACAGCATCATTTTTCCTCTTTGTTACTTGAATATGATATTCCATTAGCGGAGGAATTTTCTTTGTCATATAATACCCAAGATTATACACTTTTGAACTATCTAGCTTAATGGTATTAAAGCCCAGCTCACTTCTCAAGGTTATAATATTAGACCCAGAAATAATTTTTAACTCTTCTACTTCATAATTTCCTAAAGGCAAGTTCTCTACTATTACAAATGGATTATCTCCCATCTTCGATTTACTTTCAAAAATTTCATCGGTGGCCAAATTTCTAACCTTTAAACTTCCCCCAAAGCCTGTCATACCGTAAGAATTGTATTTTAACTTAATTATTATTACAGCTAAATTTTCAGGTTCAGAAATAGCATACTTCTTAAAAGAGGTGCTTACAAGAACAACTAATAGCAATAATAAATACCGTATATTCATAAATGATAACCTTTTCCCAAAGTTAAAGAAATTAACTTTTAAATTAATTCTTCTTTCGTTTTGAACCATAAGGTACCATATCATCTAGTAGTATTGCCTCTTGTAGTATCTCGGTTAATGCCCTTAAGGGGATTTCTGATGGCTTGGTAAAAACGATACCACTTACTTGTTTCCTACCCTTGCTGTCTAATATCCCTTGTTCATTAGATAATTCGTTGCCTCTTAAAAAGGCAATTTCTATCGCTTCTTTTTGTATTGGGTTTAAATAACATATCCAGCTTTTTCTAAAGTAAAATGGTATTTTATACCTAAGCTTATCTTCTAGGTTCAGCGCATTTACTAAGTGCCCATGCAAATACAACATAAGCTCTCTTTGCCTGCCTTCTAAGGTGTAAATATAATCTTCAACAGCCGTCATAGACTTTGCTTTTTAGTTACTCTGCTAATAAACAATTTCCTTAGGCAATTTATAGCAAACAATTTTAAAATAATCGTTAACATAAAATACCCGCCGAGCCGCATCTATGGACACACTATATTTTAGGCATCCATTACAAACAATTTTCGGGTTGTAAAATGGCCATTTTATTTTAAATTGCCTTTGCTTTGGTTGGTAAAGAAAAGGCTAACTAAGCCAAACAAAAGAAAAATTACCTTAAGGCTGTTATGGAACCAATTCTACCTTTTACTCTGGATACGTAATTTAATTGCGCATATTTTCTCTAATTGGAGCGTTTGATGAGGTTTTAAGGGGGGAAGATATAAGTTATGCATCATTTTAGCAGACGTAGGAGATGAAACTGAATTTGCAGCATGAAAATATTTTCTTTAACTTTGTATCCGAATGAATACAATTTTAAAAAATGTACTTAATAGAAAAGACAGCAGAATTTGATAAGTGGTTCAGAAAGCTGAATGATCTCAGAGCAAAAGCAAAAATCTTATTTAGAATTCAAAAATTAGAAAATGAGGAGCATTTCGGAGATTTCAAACCTGTTGGAAGTGGAATCATTGAATTAAAAATCGATTACGCAAAAGGATACAGAATTTATTTAAAAGAAACTGAAGGAAAGATTATTATTCTTTTGGTTGGCGGAGACAAATCGAGTCAACAAAAAGACATAGAAAAAGCAAAAGAAATTTGGGCCAAATTAAAAAAATAAAAAAATGGAAACATCAAAATTTGACATCGCAGACTATTTGGATAGCAATGAAATGATTGCAGAATATCTAAATGCGGTTTTAGAAGAGGGAAATGATACCGAAATCGTAAACGCAATTGGTCATATTGCTAAAGCCATAGGTATGACCAAAATAGCCCAAGAAACGGGAATGAGCAGACCGAGTTTATATAAAGCATTATCTGACGGTGCAAAACCTCAATTTTCAACAATTATGAAAGTGTTAAAAGCAATTGGCGGGCAAATAAAAGTATATCCAATATCGGCATAAAAAACGAATGCACAACACGCATTTGGACGCAATAAGGGCTTTGAGTCTTAGAGGAAAAAGAAGCGGCAGAAAAGTTTATTTTTGAAGTAAACTGCTAAGGCAAAATTTGTGGTAACCATTCCCTTACTGCGCCAAGCGCCAAAACGTGTGTGTCTTGAATCGATGACTTAGCCAAGTCATTGAATGTTATTCAAAAGATTGTATTACTAAGGGGTATTTTATGATTGCTAAAAATTAATATGTTTGTATAGGATTAAGCTTCTTAAAAACAACTATCAAACAAATGGAATCGAATTACATTACCTTAATTTTATTGCCTTTGGCACTCGGTATTATTATGTTAGGCTTGGGTATCTCACTTTCAATTGCCGACTTTAAACGGGTTATTGTTTATCCAAAGGCCATGTTTATTGGCCTGTTTTGTCAAATGATAGTATTACCTATTCTATGTTTTTTTCTGGCAAAATTGTTCAATCTTTCTCCCGAACTTGCAGTAGGTCTTATGCTTTTGTCTGCATCTCCTGGCGGCCCTACCGCTAATTTGTTTAGTTATTTAGCCAAAGGCGATGTGGCGCTAAATATCTCACTTACGGCGGCAAATAGCCTACTCTCTCTTTTTACCTTACCTTTTATCATCAATTATTCATTTGTTTATTTCATGGGTTCAGACCAAACCATTCCTATGCAGTTTAAAAAGATTATTGAAGTATTTGTTATTG